>NZ_JBHMAU010000117.1:0-8607 GCF_042429315.1 Brevibacterium otitidis
CCGGGAATGTTGACTGAGAACATCACCATTTTCCCAGTTCAGGAGGGGCATTTCCATTCCACACGCGGCTCGATCCGGCTACTTACATCGGTGGATCAAGGCTAACTCCCGGCAGTACGTGAAAAGGGCGACTCGGCCTCCGTGTCCGCAACACCGGTGTCGACACGAGGACATCCCCGCGGAGGGTGCGTCCTGATCGGTGTAACATTCGAGGAGCGCTCAAAAGTCACGGCAGGTATGGTCGCACACCGTCGCTGCTGCACGACCGAGGAGACCAAAATCAGAAAAGCATCGGAATCGTCCTACCACCTGGGCCTGACACCGGAGTCGATCATCGACGCAGCCGCAGATGCCTCACGAGGTAGCGGTCTTGAGGCATGGTCACTGCGGGACTTAGCGAGGCGGCTGGACGTCGCCCCGTCGGTGGTGTACCACCATGTCGGCGGAAAGGATCTGCTGCGCCGATACGTCGTCGAGCGGGTACTCGGGATGATCAGCTTCCCGACCGAGACGCGTCCGTGGCGTGAGTGGTTCCGGGCCGCGCTATATCCGGCACGCCCGGTCTTGGCGACCTATCCCGGCACAGCCAGGTGGCTGCTCCTGCACGGTCCGGTGTTCGCTAGCATGGCACCGGTCGTCGACGCCGGCGTCGCGTCACTGGACGAGGCCGGTTTCGGCAAGGGCGCGGCACGTGCATACGCGTCATTGTTCAACACCGCTATGATGACGATCGCCGCTGCAGACGATCGCCTGCAACATGAGGACGAGAACGTGCGCGACCATGCGTTGGTCATGCGTGAGGTCTCTAATCTGGCAGACGACAGCCCCGGCATCTCGCGCCTCACACGCGATATGGCCTCACAGTTCATGGGATCGCCGGAATCGGCCTCCGCCGCCCGTGACGACTACTACCGCTTCATCCTAGAACGCTTGATGGACGGGCTCGACAACACTCTCACGAACTAATCAGGCTCATGGGACATCCGGTAGGGGCGTGAGGTCGAGTCCTCCTCCGGCGAGCAGCATGCGTAGTCGGTAGTTGTCGCGGTTGCGGTAGCCGCAAGCGAGGCGGCGGTGGAGCTCGATGATGCCGTTCATGGCCTCGGTGCCGCCGTTGTTCGCTCGGCCTGTGGTGAAGTAGGCCAGGAACGCGGTCCGCCACTTGCGCAGGGTTCGTCCGAGGCGCGCGACTTCGCCGATGGGGCAGGTATGGAACGCAGCGAGGATCCTCTCGGCCATCCGGCGGCCGTCCGTCAGGTCTCGGGCCTGGTAGGCGGCTCGTAGCTGCTGGGCGCACTGCCAGGCGACGAACACCTCTTCGTGGGCTTCGTCGGTGTTGATCGCTCGGGTCAGGCGGGCCTGCTGCTTGTTGGTGAGGTTCTCGGCGCCGGCGCGCAGGATGGTCTGGATGCCGAACAATGGGTCGCCCTTGCGGCCGCGGTGGCCGGTGGTGTCCTGCTGGACTCGGCGGCGGACCTCGTCCACGACGGCGGTGCCGAGCTTGACGACGTGGAACGCGTCGAGGACCGCGGTGGCGTCTTCGAGCTGGTCGTCGATGGCGGACTTGTAGCCGCCGAACGGATCCAGCGCCGCGACCTCGACGCCTTGGCGGAACGACTGACCGCGGGCGGTCAGCCAGTCGACGTAGGCCTTCTTCGACCGGCCCGGCACTAGGTCCAGCAGTCGGGCATGCACGCGTTCGCCCTCGTCGCGGGTGAGGTCGACCATCCCGGTCAGCTCCTTCGGGCCGCGCGTCTTGGGGTTGGCGTGGTGCCAGACGTGCTCATCCACGCCGAGGCTCCTGACCCCCGTGAAGCGGGACTCGTCCGCGGCGCGGTGCTCCAGCTCGGGACGCACGGCCCGCCACAGCGTCTTCCACGCGACCTGCAGCAGCCGGGCCAGGCCCGCGATGGTGGCGTGCTGGTGCCGCAGTTGTCCGATCGCCCAGTCAACGGCCCGGCAGGTGAGCGACCCTTGCGGGAGCACCAGACCCGGAACCTGCTCGACGAAGGCACCGACCGGGCAGCCCTCGTCCGGGCAACGCCAGGTCCGCTGCCGCCACCACAGCGTCACGGGCACCGGCCCCGGAACGTCGTGCAGGATTCGTACTCGTCGCCCTCGGCCTTCGGCCATGACGCCACAGGCGGGACACCCCATCAGCCGCGCCGGGGTCGAGACCGTGATCGTCAGCGTCGTGGGGCCGCGCTCGACATGCTCGACGTGCACCCCGTCCATACCCAGTAACAGGTCGCAGCGTCGGCACGGGTCGTGATCAGAAGTCGTGGGCGCTTCACAGCCCCCGTAGCGTTGGACAACTTCGAGGTCCTCGAGAACGAACAGAGAGCTTGGTCGCCTCTGATCCTCGGGGACCTCGACCCCCACGGCCCGCAGCCTGCTCACCGGCGAGCCGCTACCCACACCAGATGTCCCATGAGCCACTAATCACCGTCGCGATCGCCACCGCCGGGCGTGGGTGGTTGTTGGTCGGCCGCGACGTGTTCCGCGCCGCGATCCTCTGTGCTCGGATGCGTCTTCGAACACTGCCGGAGAGCCGCCAGGCCCCCTGTCAGGGCACTCCGTCACCCGCTTGATGAGAACGCTTGTCATCTGAACGGTGTAACATTAGGATGAAGTGAGCACTCCGCGATCCTGCGGAGCGAACTGGCGCGGCCTCTCGGCGTCGAGCAACGTGGGCGGGAATAGGAAGAAGAAAGGTGGTCGTTGTGAAGGAGTCTGTGTCGAGGAGCGTCCGTGAGAGACGGGGGTTCTCGGTGGCGATGAGTGGCAGGGACCTGATCACGATCGGGATCTTCGCGGCGATCTACATCGTGTTGTTCTTCGCGGTGACAATGTTCGGGTTCCTCAACCCGGTGATGATGCTGGTCACGCTGGGGCTGAGCATCGTGATCGGGGCGATCCCGTTCATGCTGTTCCTGGCGCGAGTGAGGCATGCCGGGATGGTCGCCCTGTTCTCGATCGTGGTCGGTGTGGTGTTCCTCGTCGCCGGATACCCGCCACTGGCGGTGGCGATCCTGGTGGCGCTGGGGATCGTGGTCGAGGTGATCCTCACCGCCACGGGGTATCGTTCGCGGTGGGCAGGCGTGTTCTCATACGCGGTTTTCTCGGCTTGGTATGTGGGTCCGTTGCTGCCGTTGTTTTATGACCGTGAGGCGTACTTCAGCTCGCCGTCGATGTCGCAGATGGGGCCGGAGTACGTGGCTGGACTGGATGCGTTCCTGTCGCCGGCGGTGCTGATCGGGTTCGACATTGCCACGGTGATCCTCGGCTTTATCGGTGGGGTGATCGCGCTGGGTCTGCTGCGGAAGAACTTCGCGCGGGCTGGCCTGGCGTGAGTTTGTCATCCGAGAGCATCGCCGCAGTATCGGTACCGGGCTCCGAGTCGAGAGTGCAGGCGGTCACGAGAAGGGAGTCGTGGCGGGTCACGGATCCGCGCACGAGCATCGTCCTGATCCTCGCGACGAGCCTGGCCGTGATGGCACCTGGCGGTGAGTTCCTCGTTCCTGCGGGCATCGTGCTCGGTCTGCTCCTGGCCTTCGCCGACCGGGCGAAGAGGCACCTGACGCTGCTGGCATTCGCGTTCGCCGTGTTGGGGTGCCTCGGGTACGTGCTGCCAATGCTGGTGCCGACCGGTTTCTCGGTGATTCTGGGGGTCGCGGCGGCGTTCTTGCTGCGGTTCGTGACGGTCTATGCGGTGGCGCTGCACCTGTTCCGCACCGCGACGCCGGGCACGGTGACGGCAGCCTTGCGGGCGGCTCGGGTTCCGCGAGGGCTGACGGTGCCGATCGCGGTCGTGCTGCGGTTCATCCCGGTAGTGGCTTCAGAGGTGACGGCGGTGGTCGACTCGATGAGGCTGCACGGGCTGACTGGATGGCGGGCACTGTTGCGTCACCCGGTGTTGAGCATCGGCCGCTTCACGGTGCCGGTGATCGCCTCGACACTGCGGGTCGGCGACGACCTCACCGCCGCTGCCCTGCTGCGGGGCCTGGGTTCGTACCAGCGGCCGACGAGCCGCATCGTGCCCCGCCTGGGATGGCCGGACTTGCTCTGGATCGTCATCGCCGCCGTCCTCGCGGCCGGATGCTTCATTCTGAGGGGGCTGTCGTGATCGCGATCGCAGACGTGTCCTGGGCCTACGCGGCCGCTGGTGCTCCCACGCTGCATGACATCGACTTGAGGGTGGCCCCCAGCGAGGTGGTCGTACTGTGCGGGGCGAGCGGGTCGGGCAAGTCGACGCTGCTGCGGACGATGAATGGCCTGGTGCCGCACTTCCATGATGGCTCGCTCGACGGCAACATCACCGTCGCTGGCCTGGACGTCGCGTCGAGCTCACTGGACGAGCTCGGCCGCCGCACCGGCACCGTGTTGCAGCATCCGCGGCGGCAGTTCTTCACCTCCACCGTCGTCGATGAGCTGTCGTTCGCACTGGAGAACTTCGGCACAGACCCGGCCCTCATCCAGGCCCGAGCCGACGCGATGATGGCGCAGTTCGGGCTGAGCGAGATGGCCGCCCGGTCACTGCTGAGCTTATCGGGCGGACAGCAGCAGCGCGTCGCCGTGGCATCGGCCCTGGGTCACGAACCGGGCCTCCTGCTGCTGGATGAGCCCAGTTCCAACCTGTCCACCGAGGTCATCGCGAACCTCGCGGCCATCCTGGCCGAGCTGCGAGAGCGCGGGATCGGGATCGTCATCAGCGAGCACCGCCTGCACTACCTCACGGGCCTCGCTGACCGCTTCGTACTGCTGGAGAACGGGCGCATCGCCCAAGAATGGTATGCCGCCGCGTTCTCCGCGCTCCCGCAGTCTGTTCTCGCCGAACACGGGCTCCGCGGCTCCACCCCGCCCACCCCGGTCACCCTGCCGCATGCGGAAGCGACCGGATCCAGCATCACGGACGACACCACCACTGCTGGATCCGAGCAGGAGGGCGTAGAACTTGCCGACGTGGGCTGCACGATCAAAGGTGCCCGGGTACTGGAGATCGCCTCGGCCCAGTTTCCCGCTGGTCAGGTCACCGCGATCTGCGGCCCCAACGGGGCAGGCAAGACGACCCTGACCCGCATCATCGCTGGCCTGCAACCGCACACGGGCACGATCAGCCTGGACGGAAAACGTCTGAACCGCCGCGAACGCCTCGCTCAGACTGCGATCGTGATGCAAGACGTGCAACGCCAGCTCTTCACCGACAGCGCCCGCGCCGAGATTATGCTCGCCGCCACCGGCGGGGGTCGCCCCGCTCCGACGGCAGAGGAGTTGGACCGACTGCTCGACGAGTTCGATCTGCTGCCCTTCGCCGACCAGCACCCGCTAGCCCTGTCGGGCGGGCAACAGCAACGCCTGGTGATCGCCGCCACCCGGCTCGCACGGGCGAGGATCGTGATCTACGACGAGCCCAGCTCAGGTGTGGACCGGCGCCATCTCGACTCCATCGCCGCCGCCATCAAACACAGCGCTGCCGACGGCGCGGTGGTGCTGCTGGTCACCCACGACGAAGAACTCTTGCAGCGCGCCGCAGACGCCCGCCTCGACCTCAATCCGCTCACCTGACCGGCCACCAGCGAGGACACCCAACATATGCAGACCACCGCACCCGCGTATGCGTATTGTTACAGTGTGACAATAGCTCACCAAATTCTGCACTCACATTCGGCAGCCGGTGCTCCGCCGTGGACGGTGTGCACCCACGAAGCGCTGGTGCACAGAGAGAAAGGACTCCTGGAATGACTCTCCCGAACACTCCTGACGACAGCGACGCACCCAAGCCACAGATCGGGCTGGTGCTCGCCTCAGTATTCCTGGCCTATCTGGGACAGATGACGCTGAACCCGGTGATCGCGCCGCTCTCACGCGAGGTGGGACTAGCGGAGTGGCAGGTCGGATTCATGATCAGCATCGCCGCAGTCATGGTGGTGCTGACCAGCCAATTCTGGGGCCGCCGCTCGCAGTCCTGGGGTCGCAAACCTGTGCTGGTGGCAGCGATGGCGGTCGGGACCGGGGCGATGGCAGTGTTTGCGCTGCTGGCGTTCCTCGGGCTGCGCGGACTGGTCGCCGGGGTAGCGCTGTTCGTGCTGTTCGTGATCACCCGCGGCGTGCTGTTCGGCACCGCCCTGGCAGCGGTGGCGCCGACCGCGCAAGCCTATATCGCTGATGTCACCCGAACCGAGGAGGAACGGGTCAAGGGCATGGCCGGAGTGGGTGCTGTCCAGGGCGTCGCGATGGTCGCCGGTGCGGTCGTCGGCGGTCTGCTCGCTGGCCTTGGACTGCTCGTCTCCATCGGGGCTGTGCCCGTGCTGCTGCTGGTAGGGCTGCTGCTGGTCGGCGCGAGGCTACGCCGGGAGTCGCGCACCGAGCTGGTGCCCGAGCCGCCGCGCATCAGCCCCCGGGACAGGCGTGTGTGGCCGTTCCTGCTGGCCGGGTTCGGGATGTTCACCTCGCTGGGGTTCATCCAGATCGTCACCGGGTTCCTCGTGCAGGATCGCTTCGCCCTCGACGCGAACGCGACGGGCCTGGCCACCGGTGGCGCGCTGCTGGCGGCCGGAGTAGGCATGGTGCTGGCGCAAGGGGTGATCGTGCCCCGGTCGAAGTGGTCGCCGAGCACGCTGCTGCGGGTGGGCACCCTGGTCGGTGTGATCGGGTTCGCCGCCCTCGTGCCCGACGCCGGGATCTGGCTGCTCGTGGTCGCGGTGGCGTTGATCGGGATGGGCATCGGGATCGCGATGCCCGGATACACCGCTGGCCCCACGCTGCTGATGAGCCGGGACGAGCAGGGCGGACTCGCCGGGCTGATCGGCGCGACCAACGGGCTCACCTTCGTCATCGCCCCCACCGCTGGCACCGCGCTGTACGCGGTGTGGCCGCTGCTGCCGGTCATCATCGGCGGCACGATCCTGCTCGCCGTGTTCGTCCTGGTGCTGGTGCACCGCAGGTTCCGCACGCTGCCGCACACCCCCGCCGTCGACGCCTCCCAAACATCGGACGCGCCGCCCCCGAGCTCCTGACCCTGTATTGAGAAAGCCACTGATATGACCTCTCCTACTGCACACCCTGATCCGCACACTCCACCCCGGGCCGTGGAGGTGAAGATCGATCTGTTCGCGCCGGTGCGCTCGAGGATCGTGCTGATCGTCGTGCTGAACCTGCTGGCGGGGATCGCGACGGTGGTGCCGTTCATCGCCGTCGTGGAACTGGCCCGCGTGCTTCTCCCTGCGCTCTCCAGCGCCCCGGTCGACGGAGGACTGGCCTGGATGGTCGTGATCGTCGCGTCGGTGAGCCTGATCGTGCGGTTCGCGCTGCTGATGGCCGCTGGCCTGGTCAGCCACCTCGCCGACAACGACCTGCAACTGGAGATCCGCACCCGTTTGGTCGAGCACCTGCGCCAACTCCCGCTGGGATGGTTCGACTCCTCCGCCTCTGGCGGGGTGAAGAAGGCGGTCGAGAACGACGTGAACGCGCTGCACCAGCTCATCGCGCACTCGATCCAGGACGTAGTGCTGGCGGTCACGCTGCCGGTCGTCTCGCTGGTGTACCTGTTCGCGATTGACTGGCGGATGGCACTGGCGACACTGGTGCCGCTCGTGCTGGTGCTGGCGATCTTTCCGGTGATGATGCGCGGATCCAAGGAACGCTACGTCGAGTACGACGCGTCCCTGGGCCGGTTGACGAATGCAGTGATTGAGTTCATCCACGGCATCGCCGTGGTCAAGAGCTTCGGGCAGACCGGGCGCAGTCACCAGCGCTACCGTGACGAAACACGAGCATTCACCCGCTTCTACGGCGACTGGATGCGCTCGTCCTCGCTCCCGCAGACCCTGATCGATCTGGTGACCGCGCCGCTGGTGATCCTCGTCTACCTCACCGGCGTCGGCGCCATCCTGGTCACCGCGGGGAGTCTCACCCCCGTCGATCTGCTCCCGGCGCTGCTGCTCGGGCTGGGCATCGCCGCCCCCTACCTCCAGCTCGGATACACCTCTCAGTACCTGCGCGAGGCGTTCAATGCCCGCGACGCGATCGTCGCGCTGCTGTCCACCCCGACCATGGTCTACCCGGACGTGCCCGAGTACCCCGAAGGCAACCAGGTCGTCCTCGACCGGGTCGGGTTCAGCTACGACGGCGACCACGACGTGCTCACCGATATCGTCGCCCGCTGCGCCCCCGGCACGGTGACCGCGTTGGTAGGTCCGTCCGGGTCGGGCAAGTCGACTCTGGCGCGGCTGGTGCCCCGCTTCTACGACGTCACCGGCGGCGCACTGCACATCGGCGGCCAGGACGTGCGTCAGCTCGCGGCCGAGACCCTGTACGGGCAGGTCGGGTTCGTGTTCCAGGACCCCTATCTGTTGCGCACCACGATCCGCGACAATATCCGCCTTGCCCGCCCCGACGCCGAAAACACCGAGGTGGAACGAGTCGCCAAGGCCGCGCAGATCCACGACCGTATCCTGGCGCTGCCGAAAGGATACGAGTCGGTGATCGGCGACGACGCGAACTTTTCTGGCTCTACTGACTGATCCGTGGGTCTTCAGCGGCCGGGCAGGAGGGGGCGGTGGCCTCCGAGTGTGAGCATGGCGAGGCCGATCAGGGGCTCGGGTGAGC
>NZ_JBHMAU010000118.1:0-9162 GCF_042429315.1 Brevibacterium otitidis
CCGCTCACCCGAGCCCCTGATCGGCCTCGCCATGCTCACACTCGGAGGCCACCGCCCCCTCCTGCCCGGCCGCTGAAGACCCACGGATCAGTCAGTAGAGCCCAATAAATGTAACGGGATGGGGAGAGCGTGTAGATGTGATGGTGTTTGCCCGGTACCTTCGTCTTGATCTGCTACGGCGCACGCTGGGCCGACCCTGAACCAACTCGCTTAAGGCTTACTGCCTTTTCGTCCGAAGCGTGCGAGCAGGTGCCATGCGTACTTCACGGTCTGCGGATCCTGTTTGCCGCTGCGTGCGGCCTCGGCAAGGCGATCGGGCGTCAACATGCGCGCCAGGCTCTGGGCGAGCCGTACTGGCTCCTCGCCTCGGTAGTCTCGGTCCAACCAAGCGGTGTCGACGCGGAATCCGTGATGGAACTCGATAGGGCAGCCGAGCTGCTCTGCGTACTCGTGAACGGCTCCGTCGCGATGGCAGGGGTCGAGTACGAGCGCCTCGACATGCGTGGCGAAGAACACGGGCCTGTGGACGTGGGCTTCGATGTAGTCATCGAGATAGTCCTGGCCTCCCTGGTCGGCGAGTTGCACGAGCCGTGGCAGTTCGGCCTCCCCGCCCACTTCGGTGGGTTCGTGGACGCTGTCGGGGAAGCAGAAGGTCGACCAGGCTGCCGCTTCTGGCGTGAGGCGGAAATATGCGGACCCGAACCTCGGTGAACCGCCATAGAGGTCTCCCCTCCGGTTCCAGGCACCGTAGACCGGTCGCGTGTGAGCGGGGAGGCTGTCGTATCGCCCTACGAAGAGCCGGCTCTCCCACCGGAATCGATCACCACCCGGATGCGCGGTCAACCCACCGTTGCTCGTACCGGTCTCGAACTGGGACCGATATCTGCCGTCGTGCACCATCGACTCGATGACCAGACCGTCGCGATACGGCCAGTCGGGATGGAACTGCAGCGTCACGCGGGCCACTCGTCGGGCGAGACCGCCCGGGGCGCTGCCAGGATCCGCGTCGGGCGTGGTCATGCATCTTCCTTGCTTCGATTGGGTCGACTCGCCTAATATTATCGACTATGCAACTAATCGCTAGTCTGCGAACCGTGGGAACATGATGGCAAACCGCGAAACTCGTGACCCCGTAGCCGGCCAGTCTGGCTCATCTGTCCGTCGCATGGCGGCCCAAGCGTCGACGCTCGAACTGATCCTGCACCCGCTGAGGTTGCGGATTCTGCAAGCGATGACAGGACGGACCATGACCACCGCGGAGCTTGCCGGACTCTTCGATGATGTCGCTGCTGCAACTGTCTATCGGCATGTCAACACCCTCCTGGATGCCGGGGTGTTGATGATCGTGTCCGAACGACGGGTGCGTGGGGCGGTGGAGCGCACGCTCGCGCTCGTGGAAGATGCGGCACAGATGAACGCCGAGGACGCCGCGCAGATGTCCGAGGAGCAGCATCGGCAGGCGTTCACCGTGTTCCTTGCTCATCAGGCGGCCGAGTTTGACCGCTTCATCGCACGCGACGATGAAGCGGCGATGCCGTTGTTCGGTTACGGGCAGACCATCCTGCACCTGACTGAAGACGATCTCGGCGACGTCCAGGAGCAGCTCAGGGCCATTCTCGAGCCCTATCTCCGCTCGCGCGGCGGTCTTGACGAACATAGAGTCAGCCTGGCGACGCTCCTTATCCCGGAAAGTACAAGCCAGGACGACTGACGCACCACGAATGCCGCCATGAGAATGGCGACTACCCGAGATGAAGAGGAGCCACTCGATATGCCTCTGGAACAGCTCATGTCTCTGGGCTCGGCCCGCCCGATCGTCCGGTGGGGCGAAGACGATGTGCTACATCGGCCGGCCAGGCGGGTCACAGACTTCGGCCCCGATCTGTGGAACCTGCTCTGCGACATGTTCGCCACGAACACCGCCGCGGACGGTGCCGGCCTGGCTGCACCGCAGATCGGCGTGGACCTTGCCGTGTTCGTCTACGAATGCCACGACGCCTTTGGACGCGAGCGCCGGGGCCTCGTCTGCAACCCCACGATCGCGCTCGCCGCAGAGCCGGAAGAAGAAATCCTTGGAGAGGGGTGCCTCTCGCTTCCCGGCGCATATCTGCCGGTCTCTCGCCCCGGTTTTGCCGTATGCCACGGCTATAACCAGTTCGGTGAGCCCATCAAGGTCGCCGGAACCGGAACCCTCGCACGGTGCTTGCAGCACGAGACCGACCACATCAACGGCATCGTGATGGAAGACCATCTCACGCCGGCTGAGCGCCGCGACATCCACCGCCAGCACAAGAAGGTCGTCAAGCAGTATCCCAGCAACTGGCCCGCGTAAGTCACCGACTCGCTCCCACCGCGCGACGCGGCCGGTCGAAATGGGTTCACGAAGGCAAATCGTTCTCTCTGCCCGGCAGTCTTTACAGCCGGAAGTCCCGCAGACGTCGATTCGAGACCACGAGAAGCGATGCTGGGAGCGCGAGCGCACCGAACGCCCCGATGACGGCCCCCATGCCGAAAGCCTCCCCGGCGAATCCGACCAGCGGTGCCACGACGAGCTGCGGAGCTTGCTGTACAAACAGCAGCAGACTCTGAAACCGCGACAACATAGTGGCCGGTGCCAGGAGCAGGTATGTCGGGAACGCGTGAGCAGTGAACAGGACGACGCCCGTGCCGACGAAAACCGTGGACGACACCGCGACCTCCCACCTCGGTGCGATCGCGAGCAAGCCGAGCCCGAGGGCGATGATGATCGGGCCGACGAACATGGGCTTCCAGGCGTTGGTCAGCGTTCCCTTCCAACCGAACCACGCCGTGCAGACGAGCCCGCCTGCGATCCACCCGGCCTCGATCAGACCCGCCTCGCTCGCTGACCATCCTCGCTCCCGCGCGGCGAGGGGGATACCGAGGGCGACAACGGGGATGACCGCACCCGCAATGATCGCCACCGACGCGAGAAGCGCCGGAACGTCCTTTCTCGATCGCACGGCGCTCATCGCCTCGAGAATGCCGCGGACACCGAGTCGAACATCTGACGGCTGAACCCGACGGGGGACGCGGATCAACAGAAGAACCCACAGCATGACCGCTGCACCCGCAGCCCCGATCCAGGCCACTCCGGCAAGCGTCAGCATGCCGATCAGGACTCCGCCGAGCGGCGGGCCTATGGTGCGCGCCAGCTGACCTGCCATTCCCACGCGAGCCATCGCCGTGCCCAGCTCGCGGTCAGCGACGAACAGCCGCGCGAACACGGCAGAGGCTGGGCGGAAGAAAGCGGACGCGGTTCCCATCGATGCCGCGATGACGAACAGCAACGCAGGAGACGTTCCGGCACCCCACACCACGCCCGCCAGGATCACGGAAATGGCGACCAACCCCAGGCTGCTGACGATCATCGTTCTGCGCGGTCCGACTCGATCGGCGAGCAATCCGCCCAGCAGCCCGAGCACCACGGCCGGAGCCACGGTCAGCGTGAGCACCGCGGATGCAGTGTCATGGCCATAGGCCGACGCCGTCCACGTCATCGCGAACGCGAGAACCGCCAACCCGAGTTCTAGCCCGAAGGATGCGGCGAGCCAGGCTTGCAGGCTTTTCGGATAGCCGTTCGTCATGTCGATGCCCATGGAGTGCTCGGTACTCGTGACTCGTCAGTGTGTTGCAGCATCGGGCGCTTCCATGCGGCTCGCCGGCCCATCGTCCGGTATCAGCACCATTCCCAGAGTCGTTCGTGCCTCTCGCCCGGTTCGCGGTCGAAGGTGAGGTCTCAGAAGCTCACGGAGGTATTCCCGAATGTGCCGAAGGTCCTCATCGGTGACGTACAGCAAGGTCTGGCTGTAACCGAAGTCCGGTGTAACGGACCCCTTCGTGGATTCGATAAGGCGGTCGAACTCGGAGGCTAAACGCGTAAGGAACACCACGAACGCCCACTGGCTCTCGTGAGTGGGCGAAGGATGGATCGTGTTGATGTCAGGAGGACGCGCGCCGTCCTCCGAGAGAGCGAGTTCGCGTTGGGGTGAACCGTGGCGAGAGCGCTTTGGTATGACCGTGAGCACGCCGCTGGCGATGAGCGTATTCACATGTCGGTACACCGTCGTGACGGCGACTCCTTCGACGAGAGCCGCCAGTTCTGAGACTGTGACTCTTCGAGAGGCCACTGCCTGCAAGATGCGCAGTCGTACCGGATGGAACAGCGCTTCGAATGAGTTCAACTCGCCACTCATCCAACTCCTATCAGTCGCAAACTTGCGAATAGTGGCAATATAGAGAACACTAGAGGGCGAGAACGAGGGAGGCAACATGGCCACGATCGACGTCCAGGCGCAGCACGTCACCATCCGGATGAGCGGATGGGAGGCGATGGCGACACGCCGTCCTGCGCTGACCGTCCAGAGGTCGGCGCTTTTCGCGGTCACGGCCTCCGACGAATGGGTGACCAGGGGTCTGGGGTTGCGTCACGGAGGGGTGGTCGTGTCCGGGATGCTCAAGGTCGGCATCTGGGTGGGCCTCGACGGGACCCGTCGTCTGCTTGCGATGCGCCGAGGCATGCCGACGCTGAGACTGTCGTGCGCTCCCGGCGGCGCTGAGGGGTTCTCCGAGGTGTTGGTGAGCGCGCCCGACGCGCACGAGGTGGCGGCTCTCCTGGCCGTAGGAGCCAGGGCGTGAACGGCGTTGCCGTCGAGGCGGATCGGCTCACGAAGCGCTTCGGCTCGGTGTCTGCCGTGGAGGGAATCTCGCTCACTGTGACCCATGGCCGGGTCACGGGCCTGTTGGGGCCGAACGGTGCCGGGAAGAGCACGACGCTTCGCATGTTGCTGGGACTCATCCGTCCGGACGAGGGCACGGCGGTCATCGGCGGCAGCCGGTATGTGGACTTGCCGGACCCGACCGCCCGGGTGGGTGCTGTCATCGACGGTGGCGGCCTGCAGCCCTCACTGACGGCCCGGCAGCACCTCCGAGTCCACGCGGCCCTCGGCGGGCATGACGACGAGCGCGTGGAGACCGTCTCGGCACTCCTGGGGACCGACGCGTTCGCTCGGCGGCGCGTCAGAACGTTCTCCCTCGGTATGCGGCAGCGCCTGTCGGTGGCCACCGCGCTGCTCGGGGACCCAAGCATCCTAATTCTCGATGAACCGGCCAACGGGCTCGACCCCGCGGGAATCGCGTGGCTGCGCGGGTTCTTGCGGGATTTCGCGGATCGGGGCGGGGCCGTGCTGCTGGCCAGTCACGTCCTGTCCGAGGTCGAGCAGATCGTCGACGACGTCATCCTGATCGACCGGGGACGAACCATCAGGCGCGGCTCACTCGGCGATCTGACCGACGGCGGGCAGCGCTCTCTCGAAGATGTCTTCCTGACGCTGACATCGACCGGGAGCCGAACCGGAGGCGAAGGAGAGGTGCGCCGATGAAACGCGTGATCACCGGCGAGCTGCGCCGGCTGTTCGGAACCAGGATCCCCGCATGGGCGGCCGTGATTGCGCTGGCGGCCGGTGCCTTCTTCCCCGCGGTGATCTCGATCGTGGGGCCGGAGAACGCCACTCCTCCCATGCCGGGCCTGGACACGCCAGAAGGGGTGCAGATCGTGCTCGGGATCACCGGGCTGACGCTGTTCCTGCCCGCTCTGCTGGGCGTCTTCGCCGTCGCGGGCGAGTATCAGCACCGGACCATCGTCACCACCTTCATCACCGCCCCCCGACGCGGAACAGTTCTCGTCGCGAAACTGCTCGTCTACGCATTCGCCGGTCTCGGCTACGGCATCCTCCTGGCGGCGTCGACGGGAGCCGTGCTGCTGCTCCATGCCGGCATCAGCGGGATGCCGCTCGGACTCGCACCGGCCGATCTCGCCCGCAATCTCGCCGGTGTCGCCCTCGCCGCCGTCGCTTACACGGCCATCGGCGTCGCGGTCGGAGCCATCACCCGCAACCTCCTGCTCGCTGCCGGGATCGTGCTGGGCTGGTTCTACCTCATCGAGCCGATGATCATGCTCATCCCCGGCATCAACACCGCCTACCCGCTGCTGCCCGGCGGGGCGACAGCGAGCCTGGTCGGTTTCACCTTCCTCACCGACGCCATGAGCGCCCAGCTGCACTTGTCTGGGCCGAGCATCCTCAGCCCGTGGGTCGGCGCGCTCGTGCTCTTCGTGTATGCGGCCGTCGCCGCAGCTATCGCCTTCGTCCTCCCGCTACGGCGAGACATCGCCTGAGCACGGCCGAACGCCCGACACCTCTCATCTCGAACGAACGGAGAATCATCGAATGAACAGACAGATCGCGGGCCTCGGCCGCCGAAGCGCCTACGCCCTGCTGAACCTGTTCACCGGGCTGGTCAGCCTCGTGTTCCTGCCGGTGCTGCTGCTCTGCGCGCTGCTGTGCCTGCTCGGCATCGGCCTCGTGCTCCTCCCCGCCGCGCTACGCGCACTGCACGCCTGGGCCACATGGCATCAGAGTGCCGCCGCACGGCTGCTGGGACGAGCGGCCCCCGAGCAGCACTCGCCCCGCGAAGGAAGTGGCTGGGGCGTACTTCGTCATCAGGTCCAAGATCCCAGGACCCGGCGGGAACTGGGCTGGCTTGTCATGCAGGCAGTCTTCGGCATCCTCCTCGGCCTGCTGGCCCTCGGCGGTGTCGGCATCGTCCTCGTCACGATCCTCGCCGGCGCGCTGTGGTGGACGCCCACGCACGCCGACCATGTCCAATTCCTGGGCGAACCGGTGACCAGCTGGAGCACCGCGGCGGGACTCGGCGGCATCCAGCTCGTGCTCGGCATCATCCTCTGGCTGCTCGCGACCGTCCTCGCTACCGCCCACGGACGGCTGACGCTGAGCGCGCTGCCGGTCACGAGATGACGGTCAGCGGGCCCTCGTCCGGGGTCGGCGGTTCGAAGTTGTCGAAGTAGGCGGCCGCGAGATCGGGGTCGAGCTGATATGCGTCTGCTTCGTCGGTCCGGCGGGCGCCCACTCTCTCCAGCGCGACCTCGCGCGGTGTGGCGAGGTAGATCGTCTCTGGCTCCACGCCGAGCGGCCTGACCAGGCTGCGCCACTTCTCGCGTTCCCGCCGCGACCAGAACGAGAAGTCCAGGACGACATCCGTGCCCGTGGCGACGAGCGCGGTCAAGCGGGTGCGGAGCTCGGCCTCGATCTGCCGATGGAGATCTGTCGGCAATGGCATCGACCGGATGCCGCGATGCCATGCCTCCTGGTCGAAGGACAGCCGCGCCATGCCGCCCTCTTCGAGCTGGCGGGCCACGGTCGACTTCCCCGAACCGGCCGGGCCGCACATGAAGATGACCCTGCTCATGAGCACGCCCTCCTATCGTTTCGGGTCGAAGGCCAGTTCCACCTCGACCTCGTCGCCAGCTCCGCGTCCCGTTCGCTTGCGTGTTTCGGCGTTGAACGAGACGAGGTAGCGCCCTCGCATCACTCCCACTGTGGTGCTGTACGTGTACTCCCCGTCGATCGTCACGCGAACGGGGACACGCTTGCCGCGCCCGAAGGCGAGCACGACGTCCTCCGGGACGACGATGCCGACGTTGTTGCCGCCCGTGGCTTCAAGAACGGTTCGGAAGACAGTCATGACGCCCCCTGAGATTCGTCTCGCTCGGCGATCACGGGATGCGGGACCAGCGCATACAGGCGTGCGGAGGCCAGGGCGAGCCAGAGCCAGCCGGCGAGCACGCACACCCACAACAGCAGGACCCCGATGGGTGCCCGTGCCAGGGCCGCCCCGCCGATGAAGCCTCCGAGGACGACGATCGCGCACCAGAGGCCGAGTCGCGACTGGCGCGTCTCGCCGCGTGCCGAAGCCCATCTCGCATAGGCGAACGCGGCCGCTGCGAGACAGACGAAACCGATACCACCGAACAGCAGATGGAGGATACCGGCGGTCGTGCCCTGGTCGCCCGCCTGCCCCGGCGGGAACCCTGCCGACGGGTCCGGGAGGAACACCGCGCTGAGAACGAGGCACAGCCCGTAGGCACCGGTCAGGACACCGATCGCGAGTCCACGGCCGGAACGGAGCGCGCGAAGGATGCCGTAGGCAGCGGCGAGGACCATGAGCCCCGTGAGGACCAGGTTGACGCGCTGCATCCATCCGTGCTCTCCGAGCGCCAGCAGACTCAGCGCGTGCCGGGTGAAGTCGAAGCCGGGCCTAGTGAGCCCGAGGACGAGGCCCACCACGACGTAGAACGGACCGGCGACGACGCCCCAACCGAGAAGGCTCCGAGTGACCGCGGCACTGCGATCGAAGACGGACGGATCTCGTGACATGTCATCATGATAGATGACACAGAACTAGACTGTCCAGTACCATTCTGACATGAGCGGAGTGAGAGAAGAACACGGCCCGGGGCGCACCGCCGAGAAGCGCCAGGCGATCCTGAGCACCGCTACGGAGCTATTCTTGCGAAACGGGTTCCGCGGCACGAGCATGGACGAGCTGGCCTCACAGGCGGGCGTGTCGAAGCAGACCGTCTACAAGCAGTTCACCGACAAGGAACGCCTGTTCCGGGAGATCATCGAAGGGGTTACCGCCAATGCCCAAGCGGTGATCTCCGCGCTGACGGCCGCGTTCGGCGACACACCCGCGACGACGCGCGACGAACTCGAGGCCCGGCTGTGCACCGTGGCGCGCGTGTATCTCGATGCAGTCCTGAGCACGCAAGTGTTGTCGCTGCGTCGACTCATCATCGCCGAGACCGAGCAGTTCCCCGATCTCGCCCGGCGATACTACGAGCAAGCGCCGGCCGGGGGCATCGACGTTATCAGGGGCAGCCTCGAACCGTACGCCGACGCGGGACTTCTCGCTGTGCGTGACCTTCGGGTCGCGGCTGCGCACTTCGCCTACCTCGTGCTTGCCCCCGCCCAGGACCGGGCACTGTTCATCCCCAGCGAATTGCCGTCCGACAACGAGCGGGAACTCTTCGTGGTCACCGCCGTCCAAGCGTTCCTCGATGCGTATAGTGCGACGGGAAAGTAGCCAGGCCCAGTCCACCCGCTTCGGGCGCTTGAGCTTGAGAGGTTGTCGTTTGCCGCCAAGCGAGTCCGAACACGATCGCCGACTACTCCGACATTGTCGGGACTGATGCAGGGATTGGTGACAGTTTGATTGTCACGCTGCGAGGGCAGGTGACTCTATGATTGCTTCGTACTCGATTGGTGTCAATCGACCCAACCGGGC
>NZ_JBHMAU010000119.1:0-10266 GCF_042429315.1 Brevibacterium otitidis
CCCCAACCACCCGATTAGTCAGGAATTCCAGCACTTCACAACCCAAACCCGCAGGTCATAGTGTCAATATGATCTACATCACACCAATTTGAGCCAAGTCAGGATGACCTCATCATGACTCAGCCGCTCCCTACGGCCGGGTCCCGAGGTCGAGTAGCAGTAACTGCATGACAGGTTGCAGGTAAGCAAAGCCTCGACCTGAACGCGCTTCAGGTGCGGCCCCTCCGGCACCCTGCGATGAACGATCTCTTCATCCAACCACCCAGCTTGTCGCAAGGTGGCAGCGGTCTGCGGGTAGTCGCGTGACAACTGGCCGAACTGCTCACTGTCCTCAGCGGCCTGGGCCGCCAAGAGGTCGCCGACGTGGCGTGGAACGACCACTCCGCCACCACCCGGTCGAACGATGTGCGCGGTGGCGGAGTGATCAGTGGTGAGGCGTACCGTCACTTCTTGGACGGGCAGCGGCTGGCGTAGATTTCGTACTTGCGGCCGTCCTCGCCACCAGATGGCTTGACAACGTGCTCAAGCAGTTCCGCCTCGGCGATCAACGCTGCCGCCTCGACGTCCAGTTCCAAGTTCTTCGTCTCCATAGTAAACCTCAATTCTCGTCAGTGAGATGCTTGGATAGGGTCAATGGACGCATACCCTGACGAGGCTGTCAACCGGACGATGAATCGGCGCAGCCGGGCGATGTTCGCCGCGCGTATCACGATGCTTGCCAGAATTGTGCTGCTCACGAGAACGGTTTACGTGCATCACGCCCGCTGCGAAACCAATCAGCACGGCGGTGGACGCTGGGAGAACTGGCCGAAGCACTGCATCTGTCGCCGTCCCAGCTCGGCCGGGTCTTCGTTGACGCCTACGGCCAATCCCCCGATGACGTACCTGACGACTCTGTGCGCCGAGCACCTGGCACGGCTTCTGCGGGAGACCGACCTGTCGGTAGAGCAGGCCATGGCCCAGGTCGGCTGGCACAGCCGCGGCCACGCCGCCCGTCTGTTCCGCCAGGCCGTCGGCGTCACCCGAGCCGCTACCGCCAACGCAGTCGGCACAGCCGCGGCAGCTCAGCGGAACGTGACCAGGTGGTGCCTATGCATACCTGATCTGCATGACGGTTTCGATGCGGGTCATGTCGGCCGGCGATGGCTACAAGTACCTGCTGCGCACTGTGGCGGCTGGTGATGGTGACCGGTCGTTGTCGACTCGGTTGACTCGCTACTACGCCGAGGCTGGCACCCCACCCGGACGCCGGCTCGGCTCCGGTGTCGCTGCTCTGGGCCACGGTGAACTCACCCCTGGCGCCCAAGTATCGGAGGCTCAGCTGCAACTACTGGTGGGGATGGGGCGGGATCCGGTCATGGGTGATCCGTTGGGGCGGGCGTATCCGGTGTACAGCTCGACGGCGGTGCGGGTCGCGGACCGTGTCTCGCAACTTGAGCCGTCGCTGAGCCCGGTGGAGCGGGAACGTTCCGTTGCGCAGATTGAGTCCGAGGAGGCTGCGCGGGGTCTCGGCGTGCGGTGGCGGGGTTTGATTTCACGCTCAGTGTGCCGAAGTCGGCGTCGGTGTTGTGGGCGGTTGCAGACGCGGGGACGCAGGCGTTGATTGCGCAAGCCCATCATGAGGCGGTTGCGGCGGTGGTTGCGTTCATGGAGCGCGAGGTTGCAGCCACCCGCACCGGCGCAACTGCTGGCGATGGCGCGGCTGCACAAGTCGACGTCACGGGTTTGATCGCGACGGCATTTGATCACTTCGATTCCCGCGCCGGGGACCCGCACTTGCATACGCATGTGGTGATCAGCAACAAGGCCCGCACGATGTTGGATGGGAGGTGGCGAAGTCTGGATGGGCGTCCGATGCACGCCGCGGTCGTCGCGTTGTCCGAGCTGCACGAGGCCGTGTTCGCCGATCACATGACCCGCACCTTCGGCGTGAGCTGGGAGCCACGGGAGATGGGCCGGGACCGGAACCCGTCCTGGGCGATCACCGACGTCCCCGAGGAACTGGTCGCGGAGTTCTCCACGCGGGCGCGGCATATCGAGGTAGAGAAGGACCGACTGGTGGCCGAGTACGTGGCCACCCACGGACGGCAGCCATCCGATGCCACCGTGATCCGATTGCGCGCCCAAGCCACGCTCGCAACCCGTCCGGACAAGCAGGTCCGATCCTTGGCGGAACTGACCGTCGAGTGGCGCACCCGCGCCAGCCAGCAGCTCGGCATGGATGCCACCGTGTGGGCGCGCACCGTCACTGCCGGGGACCGGCCGTTGCTGTTGCGGGCTGATGATGTGCCGTTGGATCTGATCGGGCAGGTGGGGCGCTCGGTGGTCGAGGTGGTCGGTGAGAAGCGTTCGACGTGGCGGCGCTGGAACCTGATGGCCGAAGCCGCCCGCCAAACGATGGGGTGGCGGTTCGCCACCGTCAAGGACCGCGAAGCCATCACCGCCATGATCGCCGACGCCGCCGAACAGGCCTCCCTACGCCTGACCCCACCCGAACTGACCACGAGCCCGGTGGAGTTCCGCCGCCCGGACGGAACCAGCGTGTTCCGTCCGAAGCACTCGACCGTGTTCTCCTCTGACACTCTCCTCGCGGCAGAGGACCGCTTCCTGCAACGGGCCCGCACCGCGACTGGCCCGAGCGTTGACCTCGCCACCGTCGAAACGATCACGAGCAAGCCTGACGCCGAGGGTCGGATGCTCGGCCAGGACCAGGCCGCAGCCTTGGCCTCGGTCGCGGTGTCGGGCCGGGTCGTGGACGTGTTGGTGGGCCCAGCCGGGGCCGGCAAGACGACCGCGATGAACGCCTTGCGCCAGGCATGGGAAACCGAGCATGGTGCCGGGTCGGTAGGAGGGCTGGCACCGTCTGCGGTGGCGACGCAAGTGCTGGCCTACGATCTGGGCATCGCCACAGAGAACACGACGAAGTGGTGGACCACCCACCAACACACCCGCGCCACCTTCCAGCCCGGGCAACTGGTCATCATCGACGAAGCCTCCCTCGCCGGCACACTCTCCCTGGACCAGATCACGCAGGCAGCGGAGGAGGCCGGGGCGAAGGTGCTGCTGGTCGGCGACTACGCACAGCGCCAGTCCGTCGATGCCGGCGGTGCGTTCAGTCTGTTGATCCACGACCGCGACGATGCTCCCGAGCTGGTCGATGTCCACCGCTTCATGAATGCTTGGGAGAAGACCGCATCCCTGGAGCTGCGGCACGGCCGCACCCCAGTCATCGACACCTACCTGGCACACGATCGCATCCACGACGGCGACGCCGAGGCCATGACCGATGCCGCCTACACCGCCTGGCGCCACGACCGGCAGCAGGGTTTGGTGTCGGTGCTGATCGCCGAAACCCGCGAGAACGTCACCGCCCTCAACGTCCGCGCCCGCGCCGACCTCATCCTGGACGGCACTTTGAAGCCCGGCCCCGAAATCACCCTGTCCGACGGATCGGCAGCAGGTGTGGGTGACACGATCATCACCCGCCGCAACGACCGGCGACTGCGGAACCGGCACGGCTGGGTCCGCAACGGCCAAACCTGGACCATCACCGCCGTGCGTGACGACGGGTCGGTCACGATCCGCCCACCCGGGGCCCGGTTCGGCAACAGCATCGTCCTGCCCGCCGCCTATGTGGCTGAGCACGTTGACCTCGGCTACGCAGTCACCGCCCACCGCGCCCAAGGCATCACCACCGACACCGCCCACGTCCTGGTTGAACCCACCACTACGCGGGAGAACCTGTATGTCGCGATGACGCGCGGGCGGGAATCAAACCAGGCCTACGTCATCCTCGACCGCCCCGACGACCACGCCACTGCGCATCCGGGCGACAATCCCGACGCCACCGCCCGCACGGTCCTCTACGGAGTCCTCAAACACAGCGGTGCTGAACTGTCGGCGCACGAGACCATCACCGCCGAGCAGGACCGGTGGGGCTCGATCGCCCAACTCGCCGCCGAATACGAAACCATCGCCGCCGCAGCCCAACACGACCGCTGGACCACCCTGGTCTGCCGCTCCGGGCTCACCGACGAGCAAGCGCAAGCCGTCATCGACTCCGACGCCTTCGGCGCCCTGACTGCGGAACTGCGCCGGGCCGAAGCCAACCACTACCACGTCGACACCCTCCTGCCACGCCACATCAAGGCTCGCGGGTTCGCCGACGCCGACGACATCGCCTCCGTCATCCACCACCGCCTCGCCCACGCCACCACCCGACCCGCCGGATCCGGCCGCGCACGCCAAGCACCGCGTCTCATCGCCGGCCTGATCCCCGAAGCCGGCGGCCCCATGACCCCCGACATGCAGCAAGCCCTGGCCGAGCGCCGACACCTCATCGAAACCCGAGCAGAAGCAGTCCTCGACACCGCCCTCCACGCCCACGAGCCATGGGCTATGGCACGCGGTCCGATGCCCGCCAGTGGGCGGGAGCGGCAGCAGTGGCGACGCCGCGCCCTGGTTGTGGTCGCCTACCGTGACCGCTACCAGATCGCCGACTCGGCCCCGCTCGGCGCCCAGCCCGAAGGCACAGCGCAGAGGATCGACCGCGCCCGGGCCGACACAGCACTACGGACACTGACCCGCCCGACCCTCCAGGACGAGCGTCGGCGCCCCGCCGCCCAAGCGACGCGGCACCTCGACCTGTAACAGCAGGGCACACGAAAGAGGGGTCTCACACCGTCCAGAGGATGTGCAACGGCGCTCTGTATATAAAGTCGCTGGCCACTGAGACCGTTGCTACGCATCCCCTCGGCGCTCTCTCGCACAAAGGCTTCAGCGAGTTCCGACTCGCCAGCGATAGACCTTAGCGAAAGCCCTAATGTCCTTAGCCTCGACGCCCTTGATTCGGGGCATTGCACCTGTTGTGGAGCCTACGAGTTCGGTTTCAAGAAACGTGATCTCGCGCTCGGTGAGCACCGGAATGTCAATTTCGAACGCATCGTCGTCCTTGCGAATGAAATCGAGGTCATCGAACCGACAGGCATCGATGGTGCGGTCCAAGATTGAGCTGGTGATGATGCCGCCCCAGGTGAGCATCTTGGCGTCGTCCGCATAGTGGAAGTTGAAGAGCTGACGAAACGGCCGACCGTGAGCATCACGGCTCACGGAGTGAGCGGTGGCTTGCAGCACGCGCCGTTCGACCTGTGCGGGTCCCCAGCCATTCATACTGCTTGCGTCTAGGTCATCGCCGATCAGGTCGCCAAGTCTCTCGCGAAGATTGGCGAGCCGGCTCGACAGCGGGAAGGTAGCCGCGCCATTGACGGTGACAATCACGATGCTGCCAGGCACGCTTGACCGCACGACGTAGTCCAGGTCGCGCAGGATGTCCTTCGTCAGCACGTCCGTGTAGTCGAGCCAAGTGATCGCCGGTATGGTCCAGTCCACTTGGGGCAACTGGTCGCGCGCCTCGCCCATGAGAAGGCGGATGCCTTTGTACGGCTTGTTGAACTCAAGACGATGCTGAATGTTCGTATCGCGCTCGATGCTCGTCATTCGAGGAATCCCGAGCCCGCGATGGAACTCAATGAAGTCGATAAACTCCAAGCCGCCAAACCCAACGTATTGGTACTGGTCCAAGGCGGAGATGGCCGTGAGGCGACGGCATGCGTCAACGATCATTCTCCGTTGCGCGGCCTTCGCCGGTCGGAACTCGTACTGTCGGGCCATTAGTCGATCTCTTGGTCGTAGAAGTAGTCGAAGGTGAGACGGCCGACCTCAGAGCCGCTGGTCGCGCCGAGGGCACTTGCCGCCTCATCGAATCGATCCTTGTCGACGGAATACTGGATGCGCTTGATCTTCGGTGTCGGTGGTGCCTTCGGCCTCGGTGGGGGTGCTGCCGGAGCGATCATCTGTCTTGATGCGGAGAGCGACGTGATCGGCTGATCCTGCGCTTCATCGAGGGCAACCAGAATCTCGGGCTTCTTCTCGTCATCCTCCAGACGCGAGCGTACTTGCTTGGCCCGGTTGATGACAGCCTGAACCGCAACGAGAGCTGTCTTCATCTCGGACTGGACAGCTCGGAACACGGGAGAGTCGCGATCAACAGCGGTCTTGGTGGTATTCCATGGCAGGAGACTGGCGTCGTCCGCTGCCAGATAGACGAAGCCACGGAAGGAGCGATACTGCGGGTGATAGGCCGCAGCTGGGTTGCCCCACCCGGTGAGCGGAGACCTATCGGCCACGAGCAGCAGGCGGTCGTTGCAGAAGAGGTACCAGCCCGCGTCGCCGGGGTCTTGGAAGTTCTCCGCCTGTCCATCGTCTTCGGGGTCGGCGTTCTTGTCCCGTTTGGGCGGAGCCGTCGTGCCCGCATAGAGCTTGACGTCCACGGTGCCCCCGGCTGGGCCGGGAACTTGGAACTCCCGGAACACCGGCTGCACCATGTCGGAGGCTTGGAGTGATGGTCGCGATGCCGTGAGAGGGTTCTCGCTGTTGAGATGGAGCTGGAGGCCGCTTTGTATCGACTCCTGGTGACGCAGCCGCAACTCGGTCCGAAGTGCCTGAACGATGGCTGGGTCCTTGAGGTCGTCTTCGACGCTGGGGTGCAGCTTCGTCACGGTGATGGCCGTTCCAGCCTCCTCGTCGGCAGGGATAGTGACGCCTTCATCCACACTCTCGAACTGGAAGGTCCATGCCTCTTGAGCCGCCCACTGCTCGACATCCACATTGAGGTGGAATCGTGAGCCGTCGTTGGCCCCGGTCTCGCCGCGGTGCACTGATCGCACCTCGAAGGCTTGTCCGATCTTGAAGAACGCGCGCTTCATTCCGACGCCAAACTGTCCCACAGAGCGCTTGACGCCCGTGAAGTCCTTCGACCGGCCGAATCGGAACGCGTAGTGTCGAGCGATGTCGGCAGAGATACCGCCGGAGTTGTCGGCAATCGTGAACGTGCCGTCCCCGAACGCGATCCGGACCCATTGGCCAGCCAGGTTCCCATCCGGGTGGAGCCCTCTGGCGCCGTCCACGCTGTTGTCGACCAGGTCGACGATCGCGGGCAGCAGCTCGATGTCCTTGGTCAACATCTCAATGAAGAAGCGCTTCTCCGCGCCAGCGTCCACCGTCGTGTCAGAGGTCTGTGTCACCATGTACTCATGATGCCCGAAATGTGCCCACCCCGGAAAGCGAACGTGCCCTCCGGGGCGCACGACGGGGACCTCGACGTCCATCATTGTGGGGCAGCCCCGTACTCTGGGCCCCCACGCACCCGCCCGGTCGCCGTAGACCTCTTCGCAGGTGCAGGTGGCATGACGCTCGGGTTCGAGCAGGCAGGCTACGACGTTGTAGCCGCCGTCGAGTACGACCCAGTTCATGCGGCCACGCACGCCTTCAACTTCCCGCAGTGCGAGGTGCTCTGCCGTGACGCCTCATTGGTTTCAGCCGAGGACGTGCTTGGTGCGGCTGAGCGCGGGTATAAGCGACTTCACCCCGGCAAGGTCTGGCTAGGGCGTCTTGACGCCCTGATCGGCGGACCACCCTGCCAGGGCTTCTCCACAGGCGGCAAGCGCGAGCAGGATGACGAACGAAATGATCTGCTTCTCCACTTCGTCCGTCTGGTCGAGGAACTCAGACCTCGAACGTTCTGCCTAGAGAATGTTGCCGGACTGTTGGAGGACAAGTTTTCGGACATTAGGGAGAGCGCGTTTCGCCGGCTCCGTGAAGCGGGGTACGCCCTTTCCGGAACCGACAAGCCGGTCAACAGCCTCAACTTCGGCGTACCGCAGTCGCGCCGACGTGTGATCGTGCTAGGCGCGCTCGGCAAGGTGGCGCCGAGCCGCCCCCAACCGGTGGAGGGCACGGTTTCGGTTGAAGAGGCATTCGAGGGCTTGCCCTCGCCATTCGGCTATGACGTGCTACTGACGTCCGATGAGGTAGCGCTCCGGAGCGAGGACATCGAGCGCCGTGCTGCTATCAAGAACATGTACGCACGTGCCCTCGCTGGCCTCAATGCATCGCCGGGTGACAAGTCGCGGCCACGCTTCTGGGAGCCAACTGTGTTGACGGGCTCACGACTCACGACTCACGCTGAGCAGACGATCATGCGGTTCGCCGCGACGGACGCGGGAACAGTGGAACCGAAGAGTCGACTGTATCGACTCCCTTTGAAGGGGCCGTCACGTACGCTGCGAGCGGGTACAGGCTCCGAGAGGGGGTCCCACACGTCCCCTCGCCCGATCCACCCCACCGAGGATCGGGTCATCACGGTGCGCGAAGCGGCACGGCTGCACGGATATCCCGACTGGTTCCGCTTCCACACCACGAACTGGCACGGGCACCGTCAGGTCGGGAACAGTGTGCCGCCCCCGCTTGCTCGTGCGGCGGGGCTCGCCTTGATGGGGTCCCTCGGCCACACTCCGATGCCGCTTCGCGCGACAGTCGCGCTCGGTGACAGGTCCCTGCTCAGCCTGTCGAGGACCGAAGCTCAGTCCTTCTTCGCTGCGACGGCCGACGAGATGCCTGCAGCGAGAACTCGGGGACGCGTTGGTCGAGACGAGCTGGTGCCGTCACGCCCTGCGGCACCGACGGGCTAGCCGAAGACGCTGTCGGCGTGGGATGGGATCGGAAGACCACGTCTGCTCTTGCTCGGAGCACGGTGTTCCGAGCGCGTCAGTATCGTCCTGACAGCGTTGCTCGCCAGGGGAGCATCTGCGGCTAATCTGGACGCGGAAACGGCCGCCTCACGCCTGCAGACGCTGCACAGAGTGTCTCTGCTGCAGTCAGTCCAGGTCCTTCCACCATGCCTCGCATGCGAGATAGTCGCGGATGACCAGTCGCACTGAGAGGCCATCGGCGTAGATCGTAGAGGTATAGCGATAGCGCTTAGGTTGCACATCCACCCATCCACTGGTCCGAGTCTCGAGAACTGCTCGCGTCAGTGCTCTAGATCCGACTTCGGGGAGCACTCGGTGCCCCGCGCTACCTCTCTCGAACTGGATGCGCTCGTCGTCTGACATGAGCATGAGCGGCATGATCAAAGTCGAATCGGGCCCCGGGTAGCGACGCTGGTGCTCGAACGCAGCATGGCCGCGGGTGAGCTTCGAGATCACATGCCTCACCCGCTCGGTTTCCATCTCCCAAGTGGTTCCGCTATCGGAGGCCCTCATGGTGGCGGCGAGACGCTCTCTCAGCATGGGCGAATCTCGGAGCATGCTAGCGACCCGTTCTCGTTCGAAGCGCTGTGGCTCGACGCTGCCACAGGCGACGCACTCAAGAAGGCAAGCCAAGTATTGCTCGTCTAGTGAGAGCTCGTTGTTGCACTTGCGACAACACTCAACGACAGGAAGGTTCTGCGGGAATGGATGATCGAGGAAGGCTCGGGAAGGAACATGGTCACGCGTACGTTGTTGCGGCATTGCATCTTCGAAACTCGCCGGCGAACCTCCTCCGCGGCGACACTCCAGATTGGTTGCTTCAACAAGCGGACAGCCGCAATAGACGCACCCCGTGTCAATGAGGCGCTGATCGACCTGGATGTGCTTCGGATCCATGACGCGAGCCTATTCGCACGTCGGAGAGTCCTCCACGAGAACGCGAGCGACATCTATCCGAACCCGTTCAAGCAACGGAGCCACCCGTTCTGCCACGCCGGCGAGGGCGTCCACCTGGCCGGATCGCCACCCTTGGCGTGTGATGGTCCGACGCACCGTCTGAGCGTCCACCTGGAACCTGCGGCCCAGCTGCACGAGCGTCCAACCAGCTTCGTACAGTCGGGCGGCTTCCTTGGACTGCACAGAGTCCAGACCTGCGCGGCGAACGGGGACACCGCGGCGTGCCAGATGGGCTGCCGCGGTCAGGCGGTGGATGTGGAACTGCTTGGCCAGCCCACGCAGCGTCGCGCCGGCCTCGTAGGCAGCGACCAGCTGGTCGACTTCGGCGTCGGGCAGAAAAGTTTGAGCCATCTCAAGTGAGCGGACAGACTGGCCCCGGGAGTCCACAACGCAGGGTTCCGATGGCCGCTTCGATGTCCGGTAAACCCCTCGCGACCAGCGCGAACACACGGTTCGCGCGGCCGAGCCAAAGTTGTCAAACTCTCTACGTAGGTCCACGTATGTCCTGTATCGGGAAATAGTTGACAGATGTCTTGGGACATCGTTGACAACGAGGAAGGCTCTCAGGGGAAAACTCTGGGGGCCTTCGTCGTGTCGCGGTGGGGGTTCACACCTCTAAACCTTGATCCACCGATGTAAGTAGCCGGATCGAGCCGCGTGTGGAATGGAAATGCCCCTCCTGAACTGGGAAAATGGTGATGTTATAAGTCAACATTCCCGG
>NZ_JBHMAU010000012.1:0-571 GCF_042429315.1 Brevibacterium otitidis
GGCTGCCCGCCTGGAAGCGCTGTTCGCTGACGAGCAGCATAGCGAGGTCGAGGCCACCTGGGGCATTTACCAACGTCTGGTGGTGGCCTACCGGCAACCTGACAAGAAGTTCGGCCGCCACCTGCTCAACAAGGTCATCGATGACATCAGCACAGGCGTTCCCACAGCACTAGTGGAGATACGCAGCCTGGGCCGGACCCTGAACCGGCGCGCCGCTGACGTGCTCGCGTTCTTCGACCGGCCAGGCACCTCCAACAGCCCCCACCGAGGCCATCAACGCCCGACTCGAACACCTCCGCGGTATCGCCCTGGGCTTCCGGAACCTGACCCACTACATCGCCCGCAGCCTCCACGAGGCCGGCGGATTCAAACCCCGACTACACCCACGATTATGAAGAGCCGCTAATCTGTGAGCAGTCAAGACCAATCGTGATAACTCGTTGAAGTGCCGCGATCCGCTTGTATAACCTGACTTGGCTCAAATTAGTCAGGTTTTGGCAGGTGCTGGATGATGGTCTGGACGTTGTGGGGCACGGGGGTGGTGGCGTGGATTGTGTGGCCTGCGACGTCG
>NZ_JBHMAU010000120.1:0-12676 GCF_042429315.1 Brevibacterium otitidis
TCCTCGCGCTGACTACTGCGATCTGGCACAACCAGAAGACCGGACAGCCGGTACTCCGGTCACTGACCGCGTACGACCACTGAACCCTTGGAATCAATCATCTAGCTCCTCCCCGTCGGAGGTCGTTACGAACGCCACGATCTGCTCGCCCCAATCTGGGTCGGGGCGCCCGACGACTGCGACGTCCGCGACCCGCGGATGGGAGCTGATCGCTTCCTCAACTTCGAGCGAGTAGACGTTTTCACCACCGACGATGATCACGTCTTTCAGTCGGTCAACGATGTAGAGGAATCCGTCTTCATCGATCCTGGCAACATCGCCAGTCCGGTACCAGTCTCCTTCGAAAACTGCTGCTGTGGCTTGAGGGTCATTGAGGTACTCTCTCATGCGGGTATCCCCGGCGAACCACACTTCACCAGTCTGCCCCGGCCCAGCATCTCGACCATTGGCGTCGACGACGCGCATTCGATTGCCGATCATGGCGGCCCGGCCAATAGAACCAGCCTTTCGCAACTGATCTTCGGGTCTGAGGAAGCACCCGGTTGGTCCCATTTCGCTCATGCCGAAGACGTTGTAGAAATTCTCTGATTCGTACCCGCTGATAAGTCGTCGAAGGGTTCCCGCATCGGTGGGTGCGCCTCCGTAGAGCCATCGTCTCATCGAACTGAAGTCGTGAGCACTCGCAAAGTCCTGTCCCATCTGTTTTGCCGCCATCATTGGCGCAAGGTAGGCGATAGGAGGTCCAAAGAAGGTTGTCGTTCTTTCGCTCTGAATGAGCTTCATCGTGTCGACTGGGTGGTACTCACGGTGCAGTACTGTGGTTCCACCGACCGCGATCATCGGCATGAAGCAGATATTCAGTGGAGCGGAGTGCCAGAGTGGCATGGCGATGAGATACCGATCGTCAGAATCAAACCCGAAATTCAAAGCGATGAGCAGAGCCGCCTGAGTGATCGAACGGTGGGAGTGCACGCAGCCTCGCGGGGCGCTTGTCGTTCCTGATGTGTAGAGGATCTGGGCGACATCCTCGTCGTGCAATTCAGGCAACTGGTCAGGTTGCAGCGGATCATGTTCGGCAATGGCATTGTCCAGCTCTCCGGTAGCCGGGTCGGTCGTGATCCATTTGGTGTCCGAGGCGCCCGCCAGTGCGGTTTCGAGAAGCTCAGGACTGACGATTCCGAGATCCAGTTCCGCGTGGCTGACGGTGTACTCGACCTCGGGAGCCTGCATCTTGTGATTGAGTGGAACGAGTGTGGCGCCGAGATACCACACACCAAATGCTCCGATCGCAAAGCCGGGTACGTTGTAAGCCATGATTCCGACGCGGCTTCCTGGCCTCACGCCGCAACTTCGCAGGTAGGCGGCCGCCCGCAGGCTCTGCTCTTGGAACTGAGTGAAAGTCAGCCGCGTGTCTCCGGCGACAAGGGCTTCAGCCTCGGGAAACCGTTCGACCGAGCCTTCCAGCATCGTGGTGAGCTTCATCGCTCCTCCTGTTCTTTTGATGCGACGTGTGTCACACTGACAACTATTGAACCATGGTTCAATTCTTCAGGGAAGGTCTGCTGGCGAAAGGGAGTCGATGTATCGAAAGACAGCCCGTGAGCGCAGGCGAACTGCGGAACGCGAGCGATCGATTGCGGAAGGAGCGCGGAAGGTTGTGGGTCGCTCAGGCTTCCACTCCGCGACGATCAAAGCCGTGGCTGCTGAAGTTGGGTGTTCAACCGGCTTGATCTACCGCTACTTCTCCAACCGCGATGAATTGCTGCGTCGGACGTTCGCTCACGCTTCAGGCCATGAGCTCGACATGATCGTTGCAGCTACTTCTGAAGCCGAAACACTTGCCGAACTTGTCGATCAGTACGTGAGTACATTCTGTACGCGAGCCTTCGCGAACCAGTTGCTTGCACGTGCGCTGCTGTTCGATGACGTTCCGCACGTGGTGTACACCGAGCGTCTGGCATTCCGAGCTGATTATGCCGCTGTATGCGCTGCGGGGATCGAGCGATTGTCTGCCGGGTCTGGGTTGAGCCAAGACCCTCACGTGCTCAGTCGCATGATTGTCGGGATGGTGGCGGAGGTGCTGACTGAGCCCCTTCTGTCATGTGAACCGGTCCCGGCAAGCGAGCAGCGTCGCCTGATCGGACTGCTGATCGCAGCTGGTCGAAGAATCTTAGGAATCAATAAGGAGAGAACGTGACTACGGATCACCGTCAACCTGCTGCCAGCGGACACCAAACCCACGCGGTGTTCAATCAGGCTCCGCAGCGAACCGACATTGACGAATACTTGTCGAACGCAGCCTTAGTCGACGCCGTGTCGGCATTTGCCCCCTCGGCAGATATCTCGACGCTGGAAGAAATCGGAGAGCTGATCGGAAGCAGCGAGTACCAACGCGACGCAGAGTTGGCCAACATCTACACGCCGGTTCTCCACACTCACGATCGGTGGGGCAACCGAATTGACGACATCGAATTCCATCCTGCCTACCATCGCGTGATCGCGGATTCACTCGAGCGCTCAACCCACTCACTGGCGTGGAACCGCGCAGACGAGGGTGTCGAGGCGGAGCGCGCGGCACGTTCATTCCTTTTCAGCCAAATTGAGCCCGGCCACGGGTGTCCTGTCTCCATGACGCATGCCGCGGTTGCCTCGCTGCAGTTCGACAGCGAACTGGCTGAGTTCTGGATACCGCGCGCAACCTATGCCGGATATGACCCGCGGCGCATTGACCCCGCCGAGAAAGACGCTGTCACTTTCGGCATGGCGATGACAGAGAAACAGGGGGGCTCCGACGTCCGCGCCAACACCACACAGGCGGTGGCATCGCAGGATGGGACCTACCGGCTGACTGGGCACAAATGGTTCTGCTCGGCCCCGCAGTCGGACGCCTTCCTCGTGCTGGCGCGGTTGCCTGAGGGGGTCAGCTGCTTCCTGGTTCCGAGGATTCTCCCCGGTGGAGAGCTCAACGTCTTTCGCATCCAGCGCCTGAAGAACAAGTTGGGCAACAAGTCGAACGCATCGTCGGAAATCGAGATGGATGAGACGGTGGGTTGGCTTCTGGGAGAACCCGGTCGGGGCGTTCGCTCCATCATCGAGATGGTCTCACGGACGCGTCTTGACTGTGTCATCGGTTCTGCTGCGGGAATGCGGCAGGGCGTAGCAGAAGCAGCATGGCATACACGGCATCGAAGTGCTTTCGGAGCGCGACTTGTGGATCAGCCGCTAATGCGATCAGTGATTGCAGACCTCCAACTCGAAGCTGAAGCAGCTACGTGGAGTGCGCTGCACCTTGCCAGCCTTTACGAGCGTCCCCAGGACGACTCTGAGACTGCTGAGGCGGCCGCACTCCGGAGGCTGACAACAGCGGTAGCTAAGTACTGGGTCTGCAAGCGTGGACCTGAGCACGCGTATGAGTCCCTTGAGTGTCTCGGAGGCAACGGGTACACGGAGGATTTCCCCTTGGCTCGACGGTACCGCGAACAGCCGGTCCTTGCGGTCTGGGAGGGTTCCGGCAACGTCATCGTTCTCGATGTGCTGCGTGCGCTGGCCCGCGAGCCTGATGCAGCAAAGGCATTCCTTGCATTCCTCGAGACGGGACTTGGATCGGACGGGGCCTACGACCAGGCATATGAGCAATTAGTCCGTGGCTTGACAAAGGCTCAAGAGGTGCTTTCGGGAGACAAATCGCCCGACGCAGTCGCAAGTCTGCAGGCAAGTGGCCGAGTTCTTGTCGAGCAGATGGCAGTGCTTTACCAGTCGGCCGTCCTCAGAGCCCATGCATCGCCTGAGACAGCTGCCGCGTTCGTCACGGCACGGCTAGGCAGTGATCGTGGGAGAGAGTACGGTGCGCTGCCAGTGGGAGTGTCCGTCGATCTGTTGGTGGAGCGAGCGTGACAGGCGGCGGGCCAGTCAGCCGAGCATGGAGGCGGCCATGCCGGTGAAGTAGGGGACCAGCCAGATGACCCACACGATGAGCGAGAAGCGGTGGAAGGTCTGCTTTGCCTCCGCGGTGCCGCGGACCATGACGATCACCGCCCAGAGGAAGTGGACGCCCATGAGCAGCAGCGCCAGTGCGCCGGTGATCGCCATCGTCGTGCCGAGGATCCCGGCGGCCGTGCCGGTGAACAGATCGGCCTCGCCGGAGGCGGCGATGCGGCGCATGATCTCAGTGCCGGTGGCGTCGGCGGCCAGCCCGAGGCCGAAGAACACGACGTGGGTCCAGGTCAGGCTCCTGCGCAGGTGCTCGGCCCAGACACCGATGGTGTAGAAGATGAGGGCGAGGGTGATGAAAATGATGGCGGGTGTCAGCATGCCATCATCGTCGCGCGGCGCCCGGCCGCGCGCATCGGGCCAGCGGCTGATCCTCACATCAGCCGAATGGTTGACCCGCTGTGTCCCGAGGGGTGGAATCCCTGCTGAAGTGCGAGATTCACTAGTGTCGTGTGCGCATATAACCGATACGATATAAATCTCCGTCAATGTGATCTGAGTCATATCGAGCGGTGCCGCTGCCGTTCGAATGCGGTCGGATTTCACGCTTCGCGCAGCGCTGCGCGCTGGCAGAGGGGGATACGATGACCACTCGTCGCACGATCCAGGCCCGCGACCGGGCAGTGCTGCGTCGCCGTGAGATCCTCGAGGCCGCGCGTCACAAGATCTCAGCCAACGGCATCATCGACGTCTCGATGAAGCGCGTGGCCCTGCTGGCCGGCTGTTCGGTCGGCACCCTCTACACCTACTTCGGCTCCCGTGACGAGCTGCTCTACGATGCCTACCAGCACTACGCCCAGCGCGAGTACGACATCGCCCATGAGCAGCTCGCCGCCGCCTCCGATCCGAACCCCGGCCGGCGCGCCAGCCGGCTTGCCGAAGCCTTCGTCCGCCGCACGCTCTGCGACCCGAGCATGGCCGCATCGATGATGTTCCGGCCCGCGCCGTCCTCGATCGAATCAGTTCGCCGCACCTCCCACAACATCTTCTCCTGCGCCATCGCCACCGCGATCGCCGGCCACCCGCCGAACCGCTACGAGCACATGATGGGGCGCGCACTCGTCGGCTCGATCAACGTCATCCTGCAGGAGCCGCTCTACGACGCACCGTGCTCCTTCAGCACGGCCGAACGCCGCGCCTTCGCCGACCAGATCACCCACCTGTGCCTGCGCGCCACCGGGGAGAACTGCTGAGCCCGTAGGCTGGGCATATGCCCCGCAGCCCACTGCCCCCGCGCGAGGGGATCTCCGCCACGCGACTGCGCGCACCCGGCGGCCATGAGACCCACGCGCTCGCCGACGTCCCGGTGCCGGACAGCGTCGATGCGATGCTCACCCTCCTCATCCCGGATTCCACTCCCGAGGCGCGGGCAGCGCTCGTGACGGAAGGGCACCTGTGCACCGCGGAGGCTGGGCCGGCGCAGCTGTCCGATCCGGTCATCCCCGGCGCCTTCTACTGGTTCTACCGTCCGGTTCCGCCTGAGCGGCGAGTGCCGTTCGAGATCGGCATCGTGCATGAGGACGAGGAGCTGCTCGTCATCGACAAACCGCACTTCCTCGCGAGCACACCCAACGGCCGGTTCGTGCGCGAATGCGCGGTCACCCGGCTGCGCTTCGAGCGCGCTGAGCCGGATCTCGTGGCCATCCACCGCCTCGACCGGGTGACCGCCGGACTGCTTGTGCTCTCCCGCCGACCGCAGACCCGTGGACGCTACCAGCGGCTGTTCCAGGACAAAGCCGTGACGAAGACCTACCGCGCGCTAGCCCTGCTGCCGCCCGGGTTCGATCCGGCCAGCGTGCCGCAGGAGCGCCGCACCCGGCTGGAGAAGACCTCCGGTGACCGGCAGGTGCGCGAAGTGCCCGGAGAGGCGAACACCCTCACCCGCATCTCACTGGCCGCCGTCCACGAGGTACCGTGCGCGCGACCGGCGAGCGGCGCCTCGGCGGCCCATGTCGCGGGGACCGGCGCCTCGGCAGCGGGGGAGGAGACGGTGCAGATCGGTGAGTTCGTCCTGCAGCCGGTGACCGGCAAGACCCATCAGCTGCGGGTGCACATGAACGGCCTGGGACTGCCGATCCTCGGTGACCCGGTCTACCCCGTCGATGTGAATCCGGATTCCTATGACTTCTCATCCCCGCTGCAGCTGCTGGCCGCGGAGCTGTCCTTCGCCGATCCGCTCACCGGCCACAAGCGGGAGCTTGCGACTGGTCTGCGGCTTGATCCGGCTGCTGCGTGGGCGCAGCTCGGGTGCACAGAGATGTCGCAGGGCTGGCACAGCAGCGCCGCATCGCTGCGCCGCTGTCGCGTTACAGTGACAACATGAGTCACGACCACGACCCCCAGCAGCCGCCTCGGCCGGCATACCCTCCGCAGGGGTCGCCGCCCGCGCAGGGGTCGCGCGGGCCGCAGGAGTCACATGCGCCGCATCCGCAGCAGCCGCCGGGACGGATTCCTCACCCGCACCAGCAGCCGCCTCAGCTGGCATACCCTCCGCAGGCGCCTCACCCGCCCCAGCAGCCTGGGCACACAGAGTCTCCGTCCGGGCCACCCAGCGGGAACGGCCAGCACGGCCTGAGCGAATCCGACCAGAACGGTGAGGAGGAGCAGAACCAGGACTTGGAACTCGCGGAGATCGAGTGGCCCAAGCAGCTGAGGAAGGCGATCGGCACCAGCGTCAGCGCGGCGATCATTGCGACCATCCTGCTGTGGCTGCTGCAGACGGGACTGTTGACAGACCAGATCGGTCGGGCCGTCGAACCAGACAGCTCTGGGTGGATGGGCGTCGTCATGCTGCTGCTCTTCGCCTGGATGCTGCCGCTGCTCGAATTTGACCTCCTCATTCACAAGCCGGTCACTCGGTGGCTGCCGACGACCGGATACATCTATCTCATCTCCTTCATCCACGCAGCAATGCTGACACTGTCGACGATGCTGTGGCCGTTCGTCATCGGCGCCGCGGGCATCGGCCAGCGGTTCGAGGATTGGCCGATCACACCGATGCGGCTGGCGCTGACCTTCATCTGCTGCTGGGCTGTGGCCCTGTCATCGGTGGGTTCAGCCCTGTCGATGCCGCGCCTCCTCTTGAGTCGCCTGTGGATGTTCTTCCTCGTTGGGTTCCCGTGGGTGCTCCTCACCCTCGGCGGCTGCATCACATTGGCCGTTGTTGTGGGCAAGACTTCGCCGATGAACTACGGATCGGTGCTCGCCGTCGTCACTGTCGTGCTGCTGGCGGTGCTCATCTTCGTTCCCGCTGTCCTCGCTTTCAGTCAGCCGCGACTGCTCGCGAACCTCGAACGGGATAAGCAATGGCGTGCTCAGCAGTCAGAGCCGCGCCGCGGATAGGTTCCATGCCCCGGGCAGGGAAGCAACGCCTCGGCTGCGGCATGGCGAATCTGGAGTGTGCAGAGGAGTCGCAAGTCCGATACTGCAGCGCCGCAAAGCTGCACCGAGGGCGCGCTACAGTGACAACATGAGTCACGACCACGATCCCCAGCAGCCGCCTCGGCCGGCATACCCTCCGCAGGCGCCTCGACCGTCGCAGGGGCATCGTCCGTCGCAGGGCCCGAGCGGCCTGCAGGAGTCACATGCGCCGCAGCTGCAGCAGCCGCACCGAGTTCCTCACCCGCGCCGGCAGCCGAACCGGGTGCCCCACCCGGAGCAGTCTGCGAACAGCATGTACGCGCCCGGCGTCCCCCGCGTCAACGGCCGGTACGACCTGGGTGAACTCGACCAGCAGCGCGAGGAGATGAACATCCGGTCCGGGGACTTCGACCGGATCAACTGGCCCAAGCAGCTGATATGGGTGATCGGATTCAGCCTGGTCATGGCGGTCGTGGCGATCATCGTGGTGTGGCTGACGCGGTTGGGGCTGGTGTCGAGCAACTCCGGTGAGCGCATCGAGTCCACTGCGGCTGCGCCGCTCGCACTCTTCATGCTGCTCACTGCCGCGTGGATGCTGCCGTTCGCCGATACCGACCTCGTCGCCGACAATCTGAGCCCCCGGTGGCTGCCGGCTACCGGATATGTCTGCCTCATCTCCATCATCCACGCGGCAGTGCTGACACTGACGTCGATGCTGTGGCCGCTCATCGTCGGCGGCGCGGGTTTCGGCAGCCGCATCCAGGACTGGCCGATCACGCCGACCCGGCTGGGGCTGATCTTCCTCATCTGTTGGGCTGTGGGCCTGTCGTCGACAGGCTCGCTCATGTCGCTGCAGCGGCTCATGTTCACTCGCCTCTGGATGCTCTTCGCCGTCGGGATCCCGTGGGCGCTCCTCACCGTAGGCGGCGTCATCGTGCTGGCCTACGTCCTGGTCAACAGTGCACCTGCGAACTACGGTGCAGTGACCGTGGTCGTCGCCGTCGCGCTGCTGGTGGCCCATATCCTCGTTCCCACCGTTCTGCTCGCCAGCCAGCCGCGTCGCAGATAGGCGCCGAACAGCAGCGGCCGCGAGGCGGTGCGACTCCGCGGCGGCTGCGACACGATGCGCCCCCGCCGTGGCGCCGCAGACAGGCGCGTGGCGTGTGGAGACTCACAAGCGGAAACGGGGGTGGGCACCTCCTCGGGTGTGGTGCCTCTGTGGTCCGAGGACGCTGATTGTCGCACCGGACAGCTGCTAGAGAGAGGTAGTGTGAACCGTCTTTGACAATATTCTAGGAGCGAAACCCAGGACGGTTCACATAGGTCGCGCCGATACCTACGACCTGATGCCTACGAATACTGAGCCGACTCAGGCATTACTCCACAGTGAAGCGACTGGCAGCGCCGCGAGCCGGTCGCCGAGAAAGCGACCCTGGGTATCCGTAGTCAACACATATCCGGCCACGAATCGTTCCCCGAACTGTTCGCGTAGCCAGGTGAGGTGCCGGTAATCGGCCGGCGCCACCGACGAGGCCGCCTTCACTTCCAAAGCGATCACGCGGCCGTCAGCGAGTTCGATCACCAGGTCGATTTCGCGGCCGTCGGGGCTGCGATAGTGGAACAGTTCCCACTCGTCGTTCGCCCACGTTTTCTGCCGCAGCAGCTCACTCGCAACGAAGGCTTCCAAGACGCCGCCGAACGCTTGACCTTTCACGAGGTCTTTGAGCGTGGCCGGCTTCATCCCGGTGAGCCACAACCCGACGCCGGGATCGCTAATGACGGTCTTGTGGCGGCCCACCTCACGTTTGAGCAGGTTTGGTGTCCACGGCGGCAGCTGATCAACAAGAAACAGCCCCTGCAACAATCGAAGATACTGCGCAGCGGATGACGCGGCGATGTCGAGGTCGTTCGCCAGGCGCCCGATCACCGTCTCCGACCCCTGCACCGCCGCCAGGGCTCGCAATAGCGCCATGACCTGCTCGGGCTGCCGAATCTTCGACAGGTCTTGGATGTCGCGCGATACCAGCCGGGTGATATACGAGTTAAGCCAGGTGTTGCGGATGCGCTCGGGCAGCTCTTGCATTTCGGGCATCGAGCCACGGGCAATGATGTCGACGTAGTCGTTGCGAGTGAGCGCCGTGGTTTCAGTTGCGGGGTTGAACCCGGCGAGTACCCGCGCGATGAAATCGTCTCGCGTGTCAGCAAGCTCGCCCTGGCTGAATCCGCGAATCTGCAGGCTGACGACTCGACCGGCGAGGCTGTCGGCGGCAGCCTCGCCCGTGGTCAGCTTCGAGCTTCCGGTGATGAGGAAACGCCCCGGCTTGCGGTACTGGTCGATCTCAGCCTTGAGCGGCAGAATCAACTCTGGCACTCGCTGGAACTCATCGATGACCATCATGCCCTCGGTGTTCTGGGCAAGAAACCCGCGAGGGTCGTTCACTGCGACGCTGCGCGTTTCTGGGTCGTCCATTGTGAAGGTCAAAACGGAAGCGCCTGCGGCGGCAAACTCTTCCGAGACCTGTTGGGTGAGGGTCGATTTTCCCACCTGTCGAGCACCCAGCACTTCCACCGCTGGGAAGTGCTCGGCAAGCTGCCGAAGCAGCGGCGCCGAGTGTCGTTCGATGAGCGCGTTCATGCCGGCAATTCTAGGGCTTCCGGGCGCGAACTGCTACGTCTATCGAAGATTGGTGGCACACTTAACCGTCGATTGGTGGCGAGATTAAGCGTCGATTGGTGGCAACTTCAACCGTCGATCGGATGCGTAACGCTGGGTTGGCAGGGTGCGTTCGTCTGCTATCACACGGTGCAGCCAAAAGGGCTTGCCCGAAAAGGGTTCGCGCGGCATAACTGGGGGAACACATGTTCGGGACTGCTGAAGGTTTGGTTGACTTCACGACTGGATAGATTCCAGGACGGTTCATTCTTGTAGTCGGCGCACATGTCTTCTTTGCGTTGCTTGATCCCCGAACGCCTGAGCAGGTCAACTGCAGAAGGTTGCTCGGCGCGGCTCCGCGGCTGTGTCCGTGGCTGCCACTAGCATGGGGCCTAATCGAACGAGCAGGTTCAGTGTGCGCTGTCGCAGCGCGGGAGGCGAGAGATGACACCGTCGACGAAGGAAGCGCAGCGCGCGGAGCTGCACAAGACGATCTGGCGTATTGCTAACGATCTGCGCGGGTCGGTCGATGGGTGGGACTTCAAGTCGTATGTGCTCGGCCTGCTCTTCTATCGGTTCATCTCGGAGAACCTGACGGCCTACATCAATAAGGCGGAGCACGAAGCTGGAGACGGTCAGTTCGACTATGCACAGCTCGACGATGAGCATGCCGAATTCGGACGTGCGGTGACGGTTGCGGAGAAGGGCTTCTACATCCTTCCGTCCGAGCTGTTCGCAAACGTCCGTGAGCGTGCCTATGCGGACGAGAATCTGAACGAAACGCTCGAGCGCGTGTTCAAGAACATCGAGGGATCCGCGATCGGAACTGAGAGCGAGGACGACCTCAAGGGGCTGTTCGACGACCTCGACGTCAACAGCAACAAGCTGGGAAACACGGTTGCAAAGCGCAACGAGAAACTGGTGAAACTGCTTGACGCTATCGGGGATCTGCCGCTGGGGAGTCTCCAGGACAACACGATCGATCTCTTCGGCGATGCCTACGAGTACCTCATGCAGATGTACGCGGCGAATGCCGGCAAATCGGGCGGCGAGTACTACACGCCGCAGGAAGTCTCCGAGCTGCTGGCCCGCATCACGGTCGTCGGCAAGACAGCGGTCAACAAGGTCTACGACCCTGCTGCGGGATCGGGGTCGCTGCTCCTGAAGTTCGGCAAAGTGCTGGGCAAGGAGAAAGTGCGACAGGGGTTCTTCGGGCAGGAGATCAACCTGACGACGTACAACCTTGCGCGCATCAACATGTTCCTGCACGACATTAACTACGAGAAGTTCAACATCGCGCACGGCGACACCCTGCTGGATCCTGCCCACTGGGATGATGAGCCGTTCGAGGCGATCGTCTCGAACCCGCCCTACTCGATCAAGTGGGAGGGAGACGCCAATCCGCTCCTCATCAACGACGAACGATTCGCGCCGGCAGGAGTGCTCGCGCCGAAGTCGAAGGCAGACCTTGCCTTCACAATGCACATCTTGAGCTGGCTGGCCGTCAACGGCACGGCTGCAATCGTCGAGTTTCCCGGTGTTCTGTACCGCGGCGGTGCGGAGAAGAAGATCCGCAAGTACCTCATCGACAACAACTTCGTGGACGCCGTCATTCAGCTGCCGCCGGATCTGTTCTTCGGTACGACCATCGCCACGTGCATCATCGTCCTCAAGAAGTCCAAGACGGATAATGCGGTGCTGTTCATCGACGCTTCGGCTGAGTTCGTACGCAGCGGAAACAAGAACAAGCTGACCGAGGTGAACCAAGTCCGAGTGCTCGACATGTTCACTGCTCGTGCCGACGTGGACCACGTGGCCACGCTCGTGCCGAACGAGGAGATCTCGGCGAACGACTACAACATCGCGGTGTCGTCCTACGTTGAGCAGGAAGATACGCGCGAGGTCATCGATATCAAGGCGCTGAATTCGGAGATCACGCAGATCGTCGCTCGGCAGTCGCAGTTGCGTGCTTCGATCGATGCAATCGTTGCGGATCTAGAGGGGGCCGGTTCGTGAGTGGGGTCGAAAGGTTGCTCGCAAAGCTTGCTCCGTCGGGTGTTCCCTTCATTGAAGTGTCTGCGTTATTTGATCTGAAGAACGGCTACACTCCGTCGAAGTCGAATCCTTCATTTTGGGAGGAGGGGACAATCCCATGGATTCGCATGGAGGACATACGGGCGAACGGCAGTGTGCTTGACGGGGCGATTCAGCATGTCTCCGAGGCTGCGGTAAAGGGTGGGCGTCTTTTTCCTGCGAATTCTTTACTCTTCGCAACATCGGCGACGGTTGGTGAGCATGCATTAGTCACAGTTCCACACTTGTCCAACCAGAGATTCACTTCGCTGGCAGTGAAGCCCGAATTTGTGGACCGCGTGGACGTCAAGTTTCTATATTACTATGGATTCGTTCTGGATGAGTGGTGTAGGAACAACACGACGAAGTCGAGTTTTTCGACGGTTGACATGGCAGGCTTCAAGAGATTCCGATTTCCACTGCCGCCGCTTGAGGTGCAGTGCGAAATTGTGAGAATATTGGATCAGTTCACTCAGCTGGAGGCGGAGCTGGAGGCGGAGCTGGAGGCTCGGAGGCGCCAGTACGAGTACTATCGAGACGCTCTTTTGACCTTCCCCGAAGCGGGGGGTGTCCCTATGGTGGTTGTCAAGCAGCTGCAGA
>NZ_JBHMAU010000121.1:0-17166 GCF_042429315.1 Brevibacterium otitidis
CTCGCGCTGACTACTGCGATCTGGCACAACCAGAAGACCGGACAGCCGGTACTCCGGTCACTGACCGCGTACGACCACTGAACCCTTGGAATCAATCATCTAGGCGCTGCGCCGCTGCCAGATGACGAACAGAACCATCGCTGCGATGACGGCCCCAGCCCCGGAGAGGAAGAGGGCGATCTCGATCGGCCGGATCTCCCCGCCGAGTGCGTGCTCATCGACGTAGACGCCGTAGTTGTACATGGTGACGGCCCAGGTGACGAGCAGGCCGACGCCGAGGACGGCGAGGCCGGCACTGGTCCAGGGGAGGAGACGGTGCGACTGCGTGTGCATGCGGGAGCCTTTCGGGGGACTGGTCACCAGCCGCGGCGGCCGGTGCGCGGTTGCCCGTCAGGCTAGCGCGGCTGGCTGAAGGCGAGCTCAGAGCGCGTAGTCGACGACGACCGGGGCGTGGTCGGATGCGCCCTTGCCCTTGCGCTCCTCGCGGTCGATGAACGCACCGCTCGCCGCCTCGGCGAGGGTCGCGGAGGCGAGCTGGAAGTCGATGCGCATACCCTCCTTCTTGGGGAAGCGCAGCTTCTGATAATCCCAGTACGTATAGACGCCCGGGCCCGGAGTGAAGGGGCGGGCGACATCGCTGAGCCCGGCATCGAGCAGCGCCTGGAAGGCATCGCGCTCCGGCTGGGAGACATGCGTCAGGCCCTCGAAGGCCGCCATATCCCACACATCGTCATCCTGCGGGGCGACATTGAAGTCTCCGCAGAGCACGAGCTTGAGCTCCGGGTCGTCCTGCAGCTGCGCGGCGACATCCTGGCGCAGGGCTGCGAGCCAGCGCAGCTTGTAGTCATAGTGCGGGTGATCGAGCTCGCGGCCGTTGGGCACATAGAGCGAATGCACGCGCACACCGCCGCAGACGGCGTTGATGGCACGCGCCTCGACGGCGTCGTCATCTCCGAAGCCTGGGATGTTCTCGAATCCCAGCTGCACATCATCGAGCCCCACGCGCGAGGCGATCGCCACCCCGTTCCACTGGTTGAGCCCGTGATAGGCGACCTCGTACCCGCGCTCCTCGAAGACCGCGACAGGCATCTGCGCGTCCTTGCACTTGAGCTCCTGGATGGCGAGCACATCGGCATCCGAGCGCTCCAGCCAGGCGCCGATCCGCTCGGCGCGGGCCCTGACAGAGTTGACATTCCATGTTGCGATTCGCACGCCCCCACCATAGCCGAACCCCCGGACACCGAGTCGCACACCGACCTCCAGCCACCGACCCCGAGCCCACGGCACCACGCACCGCAACACCGCCCTGCTGCCGGCCGTGTCGATAGACTCACACCTGAACGAAGGGAGGCAGCGTGGCAGAGGCGCAGCGCGGTGGAGTCCAGTCGGTGGCCCGGGCATTCGAGCTGCTCGAACGCATCACGGACGCCGGGGGAGAGGTGTCGATCTCGCATCTGGCCGAGACCACCCCGATGCCGCTGCCCACCATCCACCGGCTCCTGCAGACCCTCATGAGCCTCGGCTATGTCCGCCAGCTGCCCAGCCGCCACTACGCCCTCGGCCCGGCGCTCATCCGCTTCGGCGAAGCCGCCAGCCAGCAGCTCGGCGCTTGGGCCCGCCCGCGCCTCGCTGAGCTGGGCGAACAGCTGCGCGAGACCGTCAACATGGCCGTCCTCGACGGGGACATGGCCACCTATGTCGCGCAGGTGCCTGCGGCGCATGCGATGCGGATGTTCACCGAGATCGGCCGCAGCGTGCACACCCACGCCTCAGGAGTCGGCAAAGCGCTGCTGTCCCAGCTCGATGACGCCGCCGCCGAGGCGATCGTCACCCGCGCCGGAATGCCCACCCCCACTGCCGCGACCATCGCCGCTCCCGAGGCGCTGCTGGCCGAACTCGCCACGGTCCGGTCCCGTGGCTATGCCGTCGACGACGGTGAGCAGGAGGTCGGCGTCCGCTGCTTCGCCGTGCCGGTGCCGGGCCTGCCCTCGCCGACGGCGATCTCCGTCTCCGGGCCGGTCACCCGCGTCGATGAGCGCTTCCGCGAGCGTGCCGTGCCGGCACTGACGGAGACCGCCCGCCGGATCACCGCTGCCGCCGCCCTCGCCCGCCGCAGCTCCTGACCCTGCCCGCAGCGGCTCCTGATCCCGCCGCTGAACACCCAGCCCGGCGGCCGGGCGGAAATGGTAGCGTCCGTCACATCCTGAGCGGATCCGACACATCCCGTCCGGAGGAGGAAGGAACGCCGATGACCCCCGCTGCAGCAGCCCAGGCCCTGGAGGAGATCACGCAGACGCTGCCGGCTGAGATCCTTGTGACCGACCCCGTCAGCATGGAGGCCTACCGCTTCGACCGCGCCCAGGACCCCGACGCCGGGATGCCGCTGGTCGTCGTCCGCCCGCACACCACCGAACAGGTCCAGCAGCTCGTGCGCATCGCCGCCGCACACCGCGTGCCCATCGTCCCGCGCGGGGCAGGCACCGGGCTGTCCGGCGGCAGCACCGCCGTCGAACAGGGCATCCTCCTCTCCCTCGACCGCATGAACGCCATCGAGGTCGACCCGGTCACCCGCACCGTCGTCGCCGGACCCGGCGCGCTCAACGCCGAGGTCAAAGCCGCCGCTGCTGCGCACGGCCTGTGGTACCCGCCGGACCCCTCCTCTTTCGAGATCTGCTCGATCGGCGGCAATGTCGCCACGAACGCCGGCGGCCTGTGCTGCGTCAAATACGGCGTCACCACCGACTACGTCCTCGGCATGACCGTCGTCCTCGCCGACGGCCGGGCGGTGCGGCTCGGCGGCCCCAGACTCAAGGACGTCGCCGGACTGTCGCTGACGAAGCTCTTCGTCGGCAGCGAAGGAGCGCTCGGCATCTTCACCGAAGTGCAGCTGCGCCTCATCCCCGCCCAGAAGCTGCCTACCACCCTCGTAGCGACCTTCCCCACCCTGGCCTCCGCGACCGAGGCGGTGCTCACCATCACCGGCCAGATGCGTCCCTCGATGCTCGAGTTCATGGACCAGGCCACCATCAACGCCGTCGAAGACGCCACGAAGATGGGTCTCGACCGGCAGGCCGCCGCCATGCTCATCGTGCAGTCCGATGAGCCCGCCGGCGCCGCCCTCGACGAGATCCGCCGTATCGAGGAGATCTGCACGAGCACCGGCGCCACCGAATGCTTCGCCACCGACGATCCGGATGACGGCGAAGCCTTCGTCACCGCCCGCCGGATGGCGATCCCAGCGATCGAACGCCAGGGCGCCGTCCTCCTCGAAGACGTCGGAGTGCCGCTGCCCCGGCTTGGCGACCTCGTGCTCGGCATCGCCCAGATCGCCGAAGCCCATGACGTCACCATCGCTACGATGGCCCACGCCGGCGACGGCAACACCCACCCGCTCATCGTGCTGCGCAAGTCCGATCCGGCGCAGCAGGAGCGCGCCCACCGGGCCTACGGTGAGGTGATGGATCTGGCGATCCGGCTCGGCGGCACCATCACCGGCGAACACGGCGTCGGCCGGCTCAAGCGCCCATGGCTCGGTGACTATCTGGGCCCCGATGTCCTCGAGCTCAACCACCGGATCAAGAAGGCCCTCGACCCCGGCGGCATCCTCAATCCCGGTGCGATCCTCGTCCCCGAGGAGTCCGACAGCTGACTCCCGGCCGCAGGTCCCGGGAAACAGACCTCGTCCACCCATTCTCAAATATCCGCAGAACAGATATGATCTTCCACACAGCGGAAAACTAATAGCAGAGTGCAGGCGCGCCCACTGGCTGGCGCCGCCTCGCCGCAGAAGCATGGAGGATACGACAATGGCCCACGCCCAGCCGACTGACGCCCAGCCGACTCACGCTACCCCGATGGTCACCCGCGCCGGCCTGCAGGTCGCCCAGATGCTCGCCGACTTCGCCGAACAGCAGGCCCTGCCGGCCGCGGGCCTCGACGCCGAGGCCTTCTGGACCGGTGTCGCCGGCCTGCTCGCGGACCTCACCCCGCGCAACCGCGAGCTGCTCACCATCCGCGACACCCTCCAGTCCCAGATCGACGCCTACCACCGCGCGCACCCCGGCGCACCTGACCCGCAGGCCTACCGCGCCTTCCTCGAAGAGATCGGCTACCTCGTCCCCGCGCCTGCGGACCTCGCCATCACCACCTCGGGCGTGGACCCGGAGATCACCGAACAGGCCGGCCCACAGCTCGTCGTGCCCGTCTCCAACGCCCGCTTCGCCATCAACGCCGCCAACGCCCGCTGGGGCTCCCTCTACGACGCCTGCTACGGCACCGACGCCATCGACCAGAGCGGTGAGCTGGCCCCCGGCACCGGCTACAACCCCGCCCGCGGAGCCGCCGTCATCGCCCGCGGCCGCGCCCTGCTCGATGAGGCCGCACCGCTGCGCACCGGCTCCCACGCCGATGCCACCGGCTACCGCATCGCCAGCGGCCAGCTGCGCATCACCCTCACCGGCGGCACCGAGACAACCCTCGCCGCGCCCGAGGTGCTGGCCGGCTTCGCAGGCGATGCCGCCTGCCCGAGCAACGTCCTGCTGCGCCACCACGGCCTGCACATCGACATCGTCTTCGACGCCGCAGGCGAGATCGGCCGCACCGATGCCGCCGGCATCCAGGACATCGTCCTCGAATCGGCCGTCACGACGATCATCGACCTCGAAGACTCCGTCGCCGCCGTCGACGCAGAGGACAAGACCCTGTGCTACCGCAACTGGATGGGCCTGGCCGACGGCACCCTGGCAGAGGAGGTGACGAAGAACGGGCGCACCTTCACCCGCTCTCTCAACCCCGACCGCATCTACCGCACACCCGATGGCAGCGCGGAGATCGCACTGCCGGGCCGCTCCCTGCTGTTCGTGCGCAACGTCGGCCACCTCATGACCACCGATGCCATCCGCGGCGCTGACGGGCAGGAGATCCCCGAGGGCATCCTCGATGCGATCATGACCGCGCTCGCTGCCGTGCCCGGGCTGCGGAACGGCACCGGCAACTCGCGGGCCGGATCGATGTACATCGTCAAACCCAAGATGCACGGACCGGAGGAGGTCGCCTTCGCTGTCGAGCTCTTCGCCCGCGTCGAAGAGCTCCTCGGACTGCCAGCGCGCACCCTCAAGATCGGCATCATGGACGAGGAGCGGCGCACGAGCGCCAACCTCGCCGCCGCCATCGCCGCGGCCGCTGACCGGGTCGTGTTCATCAACACCGGGTTCCTCGACCGCACCGGCGATGAGATCCACACTTCCCTGCACGCCGGGCCCATGGTGCCCAAAGCGCAGATGAAGCAGCAGAGCTTCCTCGCCGCCTATGAGGACTCCAATGTCGACATCGGCCTGGCCGCCGGCTTCCCCGGGCGCGCGCAGATCGGCAAAGGCATGTGGGCGATGCCCGATCTCATGCACGACATGCTCGAGCAGAAGATCGGCCATGTGCAGGCCGGCGCCACCGCCGCCTGGGTGCCCTCACCCACCGCCGCGACCCTGCACGCCCTGCACTACCACCAGGTCGATGCCTTCGCCGTCCAGCGTGAGATCGCCGGCCGCCAGCCGGCCGCCCTCGACCCGCTGCTCGTGCTGCCGCTCGGCGACCCTGCCGTGCTGACGGAGGCCGAGCGCCAGCGGGAGGTCGACGAGAACGTCCAGTCGATCCTCGGCTATGTCGTGCGCTGGGTCGACCAGGGCGTGGGCTGCTCGAAGGTGCCCGACATCCACAACGTCGCCCTCATGGAGGACCGCGCCACCCTGCGGATCTCCAGCCAGCTGCTGGCCAACTGGCTCGCCCACGACATCATCGCCGTCGAGCAGGTCGATGAAAGCCTCAACCGCCTGGCCGCTGTGGTCGATGAGCAGAACGCCGGGGATCCGAACTACGAGCAGCTCGTCACCGACGGCACGGGCAGCGGCATCGCCTTCGACGCCGCCCGCTCGCTCATCGTCGACGGCGCCAGCCAGCCCAGCGGCTACACCGAGCCGATCCTGCACCGCGCCCGCCGGGCCAAGAAGGCCGAGCAGCGCGCCTGAGCCGGAGCTGTCTGATCCCGCCTTGCAGATAACAGGGCGGGATCAGTCATGTGCGCCTATGCTGTGGCCATGGCCTCGACACCCAGCCTGACTCCCGCGCCCGCTGCTGCCGCGCCCGAGATGCGGGAAGCGGAGGTGCAGACGATCTCCTGACTCCCGCGCCCGCTGCTGCCGCGCCCGAGGCGCCGGTCGCCCTCATCACGGGTGCCACCAGTGGCATCGGGCTCGCGATCGCCCATGAGCTGGCCGCTGACGGCTACCGCCTCATCCTCGTCGCCCGCGACCTCGAACGCCTCGATGCGACGGCGGCGATGCTGCGTCACCGCTATCGCACCGTCTGCGAGGTGCTCAGCTGCGACCTCAGCCGTGTCGACGGTGACGCGACGATCGGCGGGATCCGGCAGGTCACCGACCTCATCGATTCCCGCCGCGTCGACGTCGTCGTCAACAACGCCGGCTACGGCCTGCGCACCTCGCTCTTGAGAACCGACCCGACGGAGCTCGCGAAGCTCGACACCGTGCTCATCCGCGCCGTCGAGGACATCTCCTGGCATGCCGCCCATGCGATGCGCGCCCGCGGCCGGGGCGGCATCGTCAACATCGCCTCGATGGCTGCGGTCACGACGATGGGCACCTACGCCGGGGCGAAGTCCCATGTGCTCATCTTCACCGAGAGCCTCGCCGCCGAACTCGCCGGCACCGGCGTCACCGCCACCGCGGTGCTGCCGGGGTTCGTGCGCACCGAGTTCCACGACCGCATGGCTGTCGACATGTCGCACCTGCTGGCACTCGCCTGGGTCGACGTCGACACCGTGGCCCGGCAGGGGCTGCGCGATGCCCGTGCCGGCAAGGTCGTCTCCGTGCCCGGGGTGCAGTACAAGCTCGCCTATGCCGCAGCCCAGGTGCTGCCCAGGCCGCTCATCCGGTTCGCCAGCAACGGCTTCCGCTTCACCCGGCAGTCGCGCTGCTGAGACCCCCGAGATCGCCCGCGCAGTGACGGCAAGGTGCCCTTTGGGAATCGGCAGCCGGGCGCAGCGAGTGGCAAACTTCACCCAGAACAGCGCGATCCGTCCATCAGCCGCTTCGCATATGCAAAGCTAAGCATGGAATATAACCGCAGGTAGGAGGTCGACTTCCAGTCTCGGATGGCGAGTGCGACCGGCGAAATTTTCTTCGCGAGACAAGTTCACAAATCAACTAATCCATGGTTAAATGGAGGTAATTCGACCCGGTGGGGATCGGGCGAATGACGGACGTATGGGGATGCGTCCGGGTACTCGAGGGGAGTGCTGCAAAGGCCCCGGGAAGACGCGTTACGCGCCCCGGGGTCTTTGTGTTTCTCCAGGCAGGACACCTCTTCAGTTGGCACTCGGCTTCGCCGACATAGACTGAGGGCATGTCAGAAACTGCGAAAGCTCAGCTGCTGAAGCTCATCGACGAACTCGCCGTCGTCCGCGGCAAGGTCACGCTGTCCTCCGGCCGCGAGGCCGACTACTACCTCGATCTGCGCCGGGTCACCCTCGACCACCGCAGCGCCCCGCTCATCGGCGATGTCATGCTCGACCTGCTCGCCGAGACCGGATACCTCGATGAGGTCGAGGCGATCGGCGGCCTGACGATGGGCGCCGACCCCGTCGGCACCGCGATCATGCACCGCTCCGTCGTCCGCGGCACGCCCAAGGACACCTTCGTCGTGCGCAAGGCCGCCAAGGAGCACGGCATGGGCCGTCGCGTCGAGGGCCCGGATGTCGCCGGCCGCAAGGTCATCGCCGTCGAGGACACCTCGACGACCGGGGGCTCCGTGCTCACCGCCGTCGACGCCCTGCGCGAAGCCGGGGCCGAGGTCATCGCCGTGGCCGTCGTCATGGACCGCAACACCGGTGCCAAGGAGCGCGTCGAGGCCACCGGCCTGCCGTACCTCATTGCGCTGAGCACCAGCGACCTCGGACTCGACTGAGCCTCATGATCCCAGCCGGGCCGGCGCCTCGGGCCCGGTGCCGCCACCGCTGGGATTGGACGGCAGCTGACACCGCACGCAACACTAGACCCGGCGCCGCACGCGGCGCGCACCCCCGTCAATCGAAGGACCACCCGTGCTCGAACTCACCGGCATCACGCTCAAGTCCGGCCGCAAGACGTGGCTGAAGGACGTATCGCTGACCGCTCGCCCGCGCCGCCTGACCGGCATCGTCGGCCAGCGCGGCTCCGGCAAGACCGAACTCGTCCGCGTCATCATGGGCCTCATCACCCCCGATGAGGGCACCGTCGAACTCGAAGGCCACGAACTGGGCTTCGGCGACCGGCAGAACTTCGGCTATCTGCCCGCTGAACGCGGCGGCTACCCGGGGATGAAGGTCCTCGAGCAGATCGTCTACCTCGCGCGCCTGCATGGCATGACGATGGGTGCAGCCGAGCGCAACGCCGTCACCCTGCTCTCGCGCCTCGACCTGTCCGACCGCGCCTACGCGCCGCTGTCGCACCTGTCCGGCACCGAGGTCGCCCGCGCTGAGATCGCCGCGGTGCTCGCCGCCGACCCGGACGTCGTCGTGCTCGACGACCCGTTCGACGGCCTCGATGTCGCCAGCACCCAGAAGGTCTTCAGCCTGCTGCGCGACCACGCCGACTCCGGAGTCCCGGTCATCTTCACCTCCGATTCCTATGAGCTGACCGAATCGGTCGCTGATGACGTCATCGCTCTCGACCACGGCACAGTCGTCGGGCAGGGCGCGCTGGCCACGCTGCGCCGGGACGCGAACCTGTATGCCGCCCGTTACGAGACCGCAGCCGCCGCCGAGGTGGGACGCACCAGCCTCGCTGCCCACCCTGGCATCGATGTCGCCGACGATGAGGAGACCGGCGCAGCTGACCGCGAGCTGGTGGTCTTCTCCGCATCCGATCCGCAGGCGGCCTTCGCAGCCGTGGCTGCGACGAGCGGCGTGACAGAATATGGTGCGCACCAGGCGAGCCTGGCCGAGCTGCTGAAGGAGAGGATCTGAGTGACCGACAAGAACAAGAAGGACCTCACCGACCCGGTCGACCCCACCGACCCGGCCGAGGGCAGCGCCCCGGTCGACCCGGCCGATCCGACGGCTCCCGGCGCCGATGACGACCTCGTCATCGGTGATGAGGACACTGAACCCGGTGAAGCCGACGCCCTCGCCGACGACGCTGACGCGGACGAGGCAGGCGCAGACGTTGAAGCTGACGCAGACGCGGACGCTGACGCTGACGATGTCGACGCTGACGATGAGATCCCCGTCGAGACGATCGATGCCGACGACGATCTGCTCACCGATGCCGATGTGCCCTATGAGCTGCGTGAGGACCGCCCGGATTCCGGCAGCGAACCCAAGACCGGGCTGGTGTCCGAGTTCCGCGACCTCACCGGCCGGCAGGCCGCCTGGCTCGTGTCCAACCGCGAGACCGTCTCCGTGTCCCGCTCGCCGCTGTTCTACGTCACCAGCCTGATCCTCGGCCTGGCCGTCATCGCCGCGATCATCATCGGCGCGCAGAACGCCAGCCCGGAGGCCGCCGGCGGTGACTCCACCCTGGCCACCGTCGGACTCGGCGAACAGGCCGCAGCCGCCGAACAGCAGCTGGGCCTGAAAATCAAGGACGTCGACTCCGTTGAAGAGGCCCAGGAGCTCGTGCGCACCGGCGAAGCCGATGCCGCCCTCCTCGTCGATCCCTCGGGCATGGGCCAGCAGCAGCTGGTGGCGCTGAACTCGAAGCCGACTCAGATCATGAACAAGCTGCAGCCGGAGATGCCGGTGACCTACCTGGAGGAGCCGCCGGTGCCGGCCACGGCCAGCTCGGTGTTCGTCTGGGGCATGGCCCTGCTGCTGCTCGCCTCCGTACTGACCCTCGGCGCGGCCCTGTACGCCAACGCCCGGGTTGAGAAGCGCAACCGGCTCGCCGAGGTCATCGCCGCGACCATCCCGCCCAGGGCTGCCGCCTGGGGCCGGGTCTACGGGCTGACGGTGCTCGCACTCGTCTACCTCGTCATCACCGTCGGCGTGCTCATGCTCGGCCTGTCGATCGCCTCGTTCAACTCCCTGGCGGTGGCCGCGCTGCCGGGCATCGGCTGGTTCTCAGCCATCTTCCTCATCGTCGTGCTGCTGTACATGTCGCTGTTCCTGTGGGCAGCCACCCCGGCCGGGCGCCGCGCCCGCCAGATCGGCTACGGCCTCATCGTGCTGCTCGCCGCCGCCGGCGCCTTCGTGCCGATGGTGTTCGCGCTCAAGGCCGACATCCTGCGCATCCTGTCCTACATCCCGTTCACCGCCCCGGTCGCCATGCCGATGCGCTACTTCGCCGGTCAGGCTGAGTGGTGGGAGGGCCTGCTGGCCGCCGGCATCGCACTCGTCGTCGCGCTCATCGCCTTCGGCCTCGCTTCGGGCGCGTATGAGAAGAACCTGCTGCGCGGGGCCGGCCACGGCGGACGCACCGTCAAGCCGCGCAGGAAGGGCGCCGCCGTCGATGCGGAGAAGAAGTCCGCTGCCGTCGACGACTCCGCAGATGCAGGGGATGCCGACGCCGAGGCGGACGAGACTGACGACACCGACGACGCCGAGGAGACCACCAGCGGGTCGTCGACTGCGAAGACCGCCACGAAGGCGAAGCCTGAGGCCAAGCAGTCTGCGGCGAAGAAGTCCGGCTCCAAGAAGAAGCCGTGACCCAGCCTTCGGGCGCCGAGCGCCCAACGCCTGCACCAGGGGCCGATGCCGAGATCACCGTCGGCGTCGGCCCCTGGGCCGGTGAATGGCCCACCGGCGAGCACTACGATCCCGCGCTGCTCGCCGAGGGCGACCGCCGCAACGTCGTCGACCGCTATCGGTACTGGAAGCTCGAGGCGATCGTCGCCGATCTCGACCGCACCCGCCACGGCTTCCACGTTGCCGTCGAGAACTGGCAACATGACCTCAACATCGGCTCAGTCGTGCGCACCGCCAACGCCTTCAACGCCGCCGCCGTCCACATCGTCGGGCGGCGCCGCTGGAACCGCCGCGGAGCGATGGTCACCGACCGCTACCAGCACCTGCACCACCACCCCGACGCCGAGGCGCTGGCCGGCTGGTGTGCTGAGCGGAGCCTCCCGCTCATCGGCGTCGACAACTTCCCCGACTCCGTGCCCCTGGAGACCTACGAGTTGCCGGAGAACTGCGTGTTACTCTTCGGCCAGGAGGGCCCCGGCCTCACCGACACCGCCCATGAGGCGTGCGAGGCTGTGCTGTCGATCGAGCAGTACGGCTCGACCCGGTCGATGAACGCCGCTGCCGCCGCGGCGATCGCCATGCACGCCTGGATCCGGCGACACGCTTTCGGTCAGTCGGTCCGGTGAGCAGTGACGTCGCCTGCGATGATGCAAACTGTCGATCGACGATTGAGCGCTGCATTGATGCCGCCGGTTGCACAACGTGAGGAGTGAACGATGAAGGCTCTGATCGCAAGGCTCTGCTTCCGTCGTACGCCGCTGTGCTGTGGATCGCTGCCGTGCTTCATTGATGCTTGGCTCAGGCTTGGCCTTGGCTTCGCCAATACGAAGGCGATGAGCCGGTTCAGCGGTTGAATCCTCTCTGTGAGATCAAGCCCTCCACCGCCCCCGGGGGCGATCCAGAGCAGCGATACCAGCCATGCATGCGCGGGCATAGACTCGAACCATGCCGACAGTCATCCGCAACACCCGCCTGTTCAACCGCCAGCCCGATGCACCCACCGTCGACATCACCCTCGATGACGGCAGGATCGCAGCCATCACCCCGAGCACCCCGGGAACGGATGTCACCGCAGCCGAGGCGCAGGGCACCTCCGGCACGGAGGCGACCCCTGCCTCGGGAACGGACGTCATTGATGCGGCCGGTTACGTCGTCATGCCGAACCTGGGCGATGTCCACGCCCACCTCGATTCGAACCGGCTGGGCCAGACATTCCGGCCGCACACCGCAGGTTCCAGCCTGCACTCGCTCATCATGAACGACCGCGCCAACTGGCGTAACGGCGAGCGCAGCGCCTATGACCAGGCCGTCTACGCCGCCGGCCTGATCGCAGCCTCGGGAGCGACCCGCATCCGCACGCACGCCCAGATCGACTCCGACTGCCGGCTCGAGCGCTTCGACGCGCTCATGGCCGCCAAGGAGACCCTCGCCGGGATCGTCGACATGGAGATCGTCGCCTTCCCGCAGGCCGGGCTGCTGCGCGACGCCGACGCCCCGGCCTTCATCGAACAGGGCCTGGAAGCCGGCGCCGATCTCATCGGCGGGCTCGACCCGACGACCTATGACCGGGACCCGAAGACCCACCTCGACATGGTCTTCGGCTGGGCCGAGAAGTACGGCATCGGCATCGACATCCACCTGCACGAACGCGGCACGGTCGGCGTGTTCACCCTCGAGGAGATCATCGCCCGCACCGAGGCTGCTGGCATGCAGGGACATGTGACGGTCTCACACTGCTTTGTGCTCGGCAGCGTCGACGAACGCGAACAGCGCCGGCTGGCGGAGATGCTGGCGGCCAACCAGATCGCCGTCACCACCGTCGCCCCGGCCGGGACCGTGCTGCCCTTGAAGCTGCTGGCTGAGGCCGGCGTGCGGGTGGGCCTGGGCGAGGACGGGCAGCGCGACTACTGGAGCCCCTACGGTGACGGTGATGTGCTGCGCCGGGTGTGGCAGCTGGCCTTCACCAACGGCTTCCGCGCCGATGCCGACATCGAGCACTGCTTCGACGTCGCCTCCCGCGGTGGCCGCCATATCCTCGAACACGTCCCGCACGCACCTACCGGTGAGGTGACCTCCGATGCCGAGGCGGGACTCGCCGTCGGTGCCCCAGCCGACCTGCTGCTGGTCAAGGCCGACACTGTGACCGCTGCGATCATGGACTGCCCGGATGAACGGCTGGTGTTCAAGTCCGGTCAGCTCATCGCCCGCAACGGGAAGCTCACCAGCTGAGACCGCGGGCAGCGATGTCGAGTGTCGAAACCGGAACAGCGATGCATGGCGAGCCCGCACGTGTTCAGATAGGTTGAGACCAGTGCCGCGAAGCCGTGGCGGTGACGACGTGTGAAAGGTGCCTCATGAAGACGCTGAAAGACCGAGTGACGAAGCCGCTGGCTGTCGGCTTGATGCTCCTGCTGGGGTTCGTCCTCACCGGATGCATGGCCGTCAACATCGACATGGAGATCGACAAGGATCTCAAGCTCAGCGGCACCTGGCAGTACACTGTCGACCGGCAGATGCTCGAAGACCAGCCCAACCAGTACGGCAGCTACGGAACCCCGACCGACTACGAAGGCGATCTCGACAAGTCCGTCCAGGAAGCACAGGCCGAGGCACCTGCAGGGGTGACGGTTGAGAAGGTCTCCACGGACACCGATCTCGGCATGAAGCTCACCCTCGACAAGGTCGACCCGAATACGCTGACCGACGGCTCCGAGACCGGTCTTGAGGGACTGTCGATCAGCGAGGAGAACGGCGAGATCACGTTCTCGATGCCGAACTTCATCCGCTCCGCCGACCTGGGCGCCGGTGGTGTCGCCGACTACCAGACCAGTGGCGGCGATCCCGCCGACATGTTCACCGAGGCCACAGTCAGACTGACGTTCCCCGGCAAGATCATCGACGCCCCCGGCGGTCAGATCGAGGACAACGTCGTCACCTACGACCTGAAGAACTACGACGGCGACACCATCACGGTGACGGCTAAGAGCTCGTCCTTCCCGTGGTGGATCCTCTTCGTCATCGGCGGCCTCCTCCTGCTGCTGCTCATCGGCGGCGGCATACTGCTCGCCGTCCTGCTCTCGCGGAGGAAGAAGCAGCAGCACCCGGGCGGTCCCGCCACTGCCGCCTCCTACGGCGTGCCTGGCCAGTACGGCCAGTACGGCCAGCCGGGTCAGTATGGTCAGCCGGGCCAGTACGGTCAGCCCGGATCTCCGGCAGGTACCGGCTCGGGTCCTGGCCCCTACGGTCAGCCGCCCCAGCAGGGCCAGCCCGGTCCCTACGGTCAGCCGCAGCATGGACAGCCCGGTGCCGGTCCTTCGGGCCCCGGCCAGTACGGGCACCCTGGACCGCAGAGCCAGCCTGGCCCATATGGGCAGCCGCCCCAGCAGGGGCAGCCCGGTGGACCCGGTCGCGTGCAGCCACCGCAGGCACCCGGTTCGGCACCAGGACCTTACGGTCAGCCGGGCGGTTCGCAACCGCAGTGGGGACACGGACAGCCCGGCCAGCAGTATGGTCAGCCGCCCCAGCAGGGACCAGGACACCCCGGTTACGGCAACCCAGGATACGGCTCGGGCCCGCAGCCGCCGCGACAGTGAGCGCTGAGCGCGCATGACATGCGCTGAACACTGAGGGGCTCAGACATCCGTCTGGGCCCCTCTGCTCTGTGCAGGGAGACCGCGCCGGCAGGCGGTCAGAGATCGATCTGCGAGATGGTGACGTTGAGGGTCTCAGCGACCTCATCGAGGATGAGACGGCCAGTCCCTTCGAGAAGGGAACCGTAAGCGTCTCGGTAGGGGCCGAGCTTCCAGGCTCCGCGTGTATGCGCGACGCGGTCTGCGAAGACAACGGCCACCTCAGCAGGATCTGCACTGCTGAGCTCTGCCTGGCGGGAATGCCAGATGATTCCTGCAGAGTTCTGTGGAGCTGCGTGAACTGCCCGCGCCACCCGGCGCGTGCACGGATAGTGCTCGGGTGAGCTGCTCGCAAGCTGAGGTCGCGTGAAGCCGAGTCGGCTCAGCTGGGAGTCCCGAAGATCGGTCAGCTCCACATCACAGGGCGGAATGAGCCGAGCGTGCAGTTTGCCGTGCAGCGATAGTTCCGACACGACTCGCGGTGTCTGTGCATGAACGTCATGAAAGCTGGTTTCGAGCAATGCTGCGGCAAGCGATTCAGCGAGGTAGAGCGTCGGAACACGCTCCTGTGTCTCGAGCGCATCGAATGGTGCGAACCTGGTGTCCCCGTACCCGGGGTTCGGGTGGCTGAACCCGTCCTGCGAGTCGTAGACCCGATACCAGTGCCGGGTGTTCGGGATTGTGACGACTGGCAGCTTTCCTGCTTCGGCTAGGGCCTCTAATTCAGCAGCGGCTACCGTGCAGCCCTCCGGGTCAGGACATTGCAGGTCCTGGGGAGGGAGATCACGAGTCATGCGCTGTCCGTTGCGCGTCGAATCTCAGCCGCGTAGCGGTCTGCGGCTCGCACCGCTCGCCGAGTGTTGGTCTTCACCACTTCGGCTGGGACCTCTCCACTGAGCAGCCCGTTCGGCTGTGTGAGCCATGCCCAGAGTGACCAGCCGTCGAGGCCGGCGTCGAGGAGGGGGCGCATGAGTTCGACAATGCGAGGGTCTGCGTCACCGGAGTTCGTGAGCTGAACCGTGGGAATCATGGTGGCCCCATTGAGCTCGATGGTGAACAGCTCATTGCGCTTCCGCTTCCGCGAAACCCACGTGCGAACAGAGCTCTCCAGAGAGTTGCGTGTTTCTGCCAGAGAAGCATAGGTTTCGAAGCCCTCGACATCCATGAGGTGCTGCCGGAGGCCCGCGCTTCGTTGGACCTGCTTCTGCGATGCAAGCGAAATGAGCGCTGCGCTCTCGTCGAACATCCTCTGGCGGACGTAGGACGCGAAAGCAGCCCGTGCTTCGACTTTCCTGTACCGACTGGCCCGGATCAGAGCGAGGGCTTGCTCCAGTTCTTCCTTGCTGGCTCCTACGACCTCGAGGTGGTCGTTGACATCGCTGACGTGAAACTGGTCTGAACTGCTGATGGTCATGGCGGCCCTCCTCCACGCTATTGTAGCGATGTAGCTTGATAAGACCATGAGCTACATGTGCTGCATCGCTTCAGGAGGTATCAGTCTGCGCCCGGCCGTTTCATGTGCGTGCGCGATTCGGGTGGGGCAAAACGACGGTGGTCATTCAGCGCAGCCGACCCCGGCCCCGGCTGCCCAGGCCCCGACCCCGGCTGCCCCGGCCCCGGCTGCGCAGGCCCTGGGTGCGGCATACCTGGCTGCGCCGGCTGTGCCGGCCCCGGATGCGCAGCTCCCGAATGAGGCTGGCCCGGCTGGTGCGCAGGACCAGACGTATATGGGGTGGGCTGACCATAGGTCCCCGGCTGAGCGTGCGGGGGCATCGGCTGATTCTGCGGCGGGCCCGCACCGGGCCCAGCTGGCGGCGGACCTGCAGCACCCACCGGCCCGGGATACCCGGGACCTGCAGGCCCCGGTCCTGCTGAACCGTACCCTTGCCCGCCGTATCCGGGTCCTCCCGGCCCTGGCATCCAGGGACCTGCCCCATAACCGGGCCCACCGTAACCAGGCACAGGCGGCATCGCCTGCCGCTGACGCTTCCTGCGCGCGACGACGGCGATGATGACTCCGGCCACGATGAGCAGCACGAGCACCCCGCCGACGACGAACAGGACCCACCAGGGAAACGATGAGGCCTTCGCCGTCACCTCGATGGTGTCGCCGGCGAACTGCCGCAGATCGAACGTCACTGTCTTCCCCTTGACCTCGCCGCCGGGTGCGCTGACGACACGCCCGGGGAACGTGAAGGTCATCTTCGCCTCATCGAACATGAACCGCCCGGGAGCATGACTCCAGCCGGCGGACCCATAGCTGGTGCCGGGGTCATCGATGAGGAGGAAGTTGGGCATGCGCAGGGTGATCTGGTCGTCGTGCTCGCTCAGGTGCAGTCCGCTGAGGCCGAAGTCCTCCACCGCGGTATGGCTGGGGTCGACCGCATCGTAGATGTAGCGCGCCCCGATGTACTGCTCATCGGCGATCTTCTCGATCGTGACACCGGCAGGCAGGGTCTGCCGTGCTTCCTCGATCGACTCATCGATCAGGGTGTCAGCATCACCAGTGCCTGAGCCGTAGGTGCTGGTGTCGAATGCGCCGAGGTCTTCGACGGCCGTGCGCTCGATGAGCGCGTCGACGGTGCCGGAGACCTTCAGGTCCCTGCTGATGGCGAGGTCGCCGTTGATCTTCATGCAGCCGGTGAGCAGGACGGTGAGGACGAGCAGGACGGCGACTGCCAGGTGGCGGGTGGCAGAAATCCGGCTCTACTGACTGATCCGTGGGTGGTTGAGCGTGCCTGAGACGTGAGCACGCCGTCCTCCGCGTAGGTTTCTGAACAGTCACGAAACAGGAACCAGGGA
>NZ_JBHMAU010000122.1:0-17879 GCF_042429315.1 Brevibacterium otitidis
CCCCAACCACCCGATTAGTCAGGAATTCCAGCACTTCACAACCCAAACCCGCAGGTCATAGTGTCAATATGATCTACATCACACCAATTTGAGCCAAGTCAGGATAAGAACTACCTCGATCGTTCGATAAGTGAGCGTGCGTTCAGTCTAAGCCTGTGGCTGAGGTCTCACAACTCGATCGGCTACCGGCAGGAGGGTTGGTTTCGGCTGGTGGCAGGAGGATCGGTCTCGGCTGGTGGCCGCGCCCGAGGCGGTGGTTACGTGTCCCGGCGTCCGATGGCGGCCTTGGCGGAGCCTTCTGGGACGGGGATGACGAGGAGGAGCCCGAGTGCCAGCACGGTGATGATGCCGATGACTCCGGCGCGCTGGAAGCCGAAGATCATGATGGACACGGCGAACATCGCCGGGCCTAAGAAGCTGACGGCCCGGCCGGTGGTGGCGTAGAGGCCGAAGTTCTCTCCGGCCTTCTCCGGCGGGGTGATGCGGGCGAGGAAGGAGCGGCTGGCCGCCTGCACCGGTCCCACGCAGAAGCTCAGCACCATTGCGCACACCCAGAAGACTGTGACGCTGTCGGTGAAGACGATCGGGGTGCCTGCGACGATGAGGACGATGAGCCCGCCGATGATGACGCTCTTGGGTCCGAACCGGTCGTCGAGGAAGCCTGCGAGGATCGACCCGATGCCGGCTACGATGTTGGCTGCGACGCCGAGGATGATGACATCAGCGGGGGAGAACCCGTAGGAGCCTGCTGCCAGGACGCCTGCGAAGGCGAAGATGGCCGCCAGCCCGTCGCGGAACACAGCCGAGGCGATGAAGAACTTCAGCGTCCGCCGCTCATCGCGCCACATCGTCACCAGCCGGATGACCAGTGCCTTGTAGTCGCGAGCGAAGGCGGCGATCGGATTGCCCTGTTCGCGCACGGCTGCTGTGTCGGCGGCACCGGGTGCGAAGAGGAAGACGGGGATCGCAAACAGCAGGAACCACGCCGCGGAGATCACCGCGACGATCCGGTAGCGCAGGCCTTCTGTGTCGGTGGCGCCGAAGAGCCCGACCTCGGGCTGGATGACGGTCAGCAGCAGGATGACGAGCAGCACGAGCCCGCCGACGTATCCCATGCCCCAACCGAACCCGGAGACCTTGCCGATGTTGGCCGGTGTCGTGATGCGGATCATGAGCCCGTTGTAGGAGACCTCGGCGAACTCGAAGAAGATGCTGCCGGCAGCCAGCAGGATGAGCCCGAGTGCTAGGTGGTCCGGGGTGTCCTTGACCCAGAACATGCCGACCATGCTCGCGACGACGATGAGCGTGTGGACGCCCAGCCACATCTTGTGCCGCCCGCCGGCATCAGCCCGGGTGCCGGCGGCTGGGGCGACGAGGGCGATGATGAGGCCTGCGGCGGCCATCGACCAGCCGAGCGCGGTCGACCCGGCCTCCTCGGTCGAGGCGACGGCCTTGGTGAGGTACGGGGCGAAGACGAAGGTGATGATGACGGCGTTGAACGCCGCCGAACCCCAGTCCCACAGCGCCCACGCGGTGATCGCCGTACGCGAGCTGCCGCGCGGAGTCGGGCCTGTCGCGGTGCCGGCCGGCGTCGTCGCTGCGGTCGTCTGCTCCGGTGCCTGACCGCCGGAGGGCGGGGGAGAAGAGGTCATGGTTCGACTGTAGCCCGGAACCGCACGCCTGCGGCGGATGCGGGGGTCTTGGGCCGCTCCCGCTGTGCAGAGCTCACTACTGGTCCGTGTGTTCGCGGCGTGTTGCTGGATCGCGCCTGGCCTTCCACGGAACCGGCGTGAGCGAATACTGGTTTGAACTGATGAATGCGCCGGCAAGCCTGAGTCGCTGTTTGGCACGTCTCAAGCGGTGGTGGATGGATTTGAATGAGGCCTTGATCTGCTTCTCTGATCGTCCATCCCGGCGGAGGTTGATGTGCAGGGCCAGCTGAATCTGCTGCGCACTGCGGCACGCTCGGGCGAAAGAGCTCGCTTCGCTGTCAGAGGCAGACCGTGCCTGTGCGAAGAGAACTGCCATGGTCCCGACCGCTTTCAGAGCGATCATGTCAGTGAGATTCTGCGGTGGGCTGACATTCGGATAGGTATAGTCCTTGACCTCGATGAGCCAGAGCGACGTACCGTTGAATGCGACGATGTCGCAGCCCATGACGTTCCACTGACTTGCTACGTCACGGTACTGCTGCCACGTGTCGAACTCCCCGACTCGCCAGCTTGATGGGAAGGTGAAAAGGGTTCCGTCGATGTTTCGTTCTGCGTTCTTACTCGATGTCATTCCGATCACCAGGCAAGATAACTGTCAGCCTGTTCCGCTTCGGCGTCCAGCGCCGTGATGTGATCAAGCGCATCGAGATCGTCTGCAGTCTGCACCTTTACCTCCGAAACATCTGCCGCATCGCCAACTGACGTCCGGCTCAGGCCGATGAACTGAGGGGCGATGTCGCTGCCGTCGGTGGCCATCTGCAGCTCGCGCATGAGGAACAGGCTATGAGTTGCGACGAAGACTTGTGCTCCAGAGCGCGCCAGATGGATGAGCGCATGCGTGACCGCTCGTTGCGACGCTGGGTTGAGATTGGCTTCAGGCTCATCCCAGAAGAGATAGCCGCCATTGATCAGGATCCCGTTTGAGATCAGCCGCACGATCATCGCGAGTTTCCGGTGTCCCTCTGCCAGAAGAGGGGCCTCAAAGATGCCGATGCCGGGCTGGCTGAGGTAGAAGCGGCCGTTGCTCTCACTTACAGTGCCCTCGTGCAACAGGTTGGCGAACGGTTCTAGCAGGGCGGAGGCTTGCTGCATGCGTGCCCCGCGCAGTGCAGGACGAAGGAGCAGCTCGATCGTGTCTCGCCACGTTTCGTCGAAACCGGTTTCGAAATTGTCGTAGAGGCTCATGAAACTTGACGACAAGGTGAGGAGCTCATGAGGCGGCAGGTATACCGGCTCGTCCTCCAGTTTGCGATTCGGTACGGAGTCAACCGTCACCTCCTGTCGCGCTTGGGAAGAGAAGTTGAAGGCTAGTGGTTCGCCGATCTCCGAGTACTTCACCTCGACCTCAGACCGCCTGCGTCCCCGCGCACGATATGTGAGACGGCCCAAGCTGTCCGGACGCAGTGTGCCCATGAGCTTGGATGCGATTGCTCCGCTGAGTTCCTTTTTTGTGAGCGAGGAGGAATCCTTGAGTGTCTTCGTACACGAATAGACCAGCTTGAGCAGCTGAGACTTCCCCGTCGCATTGTCACCAATGATGACGTTGAGGCCAGGAGCGAACGGCACATCAATATCGCGGAAGGGACCGAACGCCTTTGCTTTGAGCCGAGCCACAGGATACTGAGCCATGCGTCCAGACTACCGTGCGCCTGCCGAAAGCTGCCGATGAAGCGCCAGCCGTGGCACGAACGAGACTGTTACCCGGAACCGCACGCCTGCGGTGTCGTTTCAGCCGATGCACGTGTGGCAATACGGACCCCGAGGTGACAAGATCAGAAGTACGACCGACCATGCGTCCATCCCTGCTCGTCGAAGGAGAAGCCCATGCCCATCGCAACAACCGAGGTCTATTCCGAGCTCATCGACCGTGCCAAGTCGCAGCAGTTCGCCTACCCCGCCGTGAACTGCACATCCTCGCAGACGATCAACGCCGCCATCCGCGGCTTCGCCGAGGCTGAGTCCGACGGCATCATCCAGATCTCGACCGGCGGTGCCGAGTACATGTCCGGGCCGACCATCAAGGACCGAGTGCGCGGTGCGGTGGCTTTCGCTGTCTTCGCCCAGGAGGTCGCCAAGAGCTACGACGTCAACATCGTGCTGCACACCGACCACGCCCCTAAGGATGCGCTCGAGCACTGGGTCAAGCCGCTGCTGGAGATCTCCACTCAGCGGGTGAAGAACGGCGAGCAGCCTCTGTTCGGCTCGCACATGTGGGACGGTTCGGCCGTGCCGCTGGAGGAGAACCTGCAGATCGCCGAGGAGATGCTGGGTCTCTCGCAGGAAGCGCACACGCTGCTCGAGGTCGAGATCGGTATCGTCGGCGGCGAAGAGGACGGTGTCGAGAACGAGATCAACGACAAGCTCTACACCACCGTCGAAGACGGACTCGCCACCGCGAAGGCCCTGGGCACCGGCGAGAAGGGCCGCTACCTGACGGCGCTCACCTTCGGCAACGTCCACGGTGTGTACAAGCCCGGCAACGTCAAGCTGCGCCCGGGGCTGCTGGGGGAGATCCAGGACGCCGTCGGCGCTGAGGTCGGCAAAGAGAAGCCCTTCGACCTCGTCTTCCACGGCGGCTCGGGCTCGACGGCCGAGGAGATCGCCGAGGCGGTCCGCAACGGTGTCGTGAAGATGAACATCGACACCGACACCCAGTACGCGTTCTCCCGCCCGGTCGCTGACCACATGTTCAAGAACTACGACGGCGTGCTCAAGATCGACGGCGAGGTCGGCAACAAGAAGATCTACGACCCACGCTCCTGGGGCAAGGCCGCAGAGGCCAACATGGCCGCCCGCATCGTCGAAGCCTGCGAGCACCTCGGCTCGGCCGGCAAGCGCATGAAGTGATGTGAACCAGCGGCCCGGTTCGGCCGGGCGGCTGTCAGGCGGCGGTCTCACCTCAGCGGGTTCCTCCCGCTCCCGCGGTGGGGCCGCCGCTGTCATGTGCGGTCGCCGGTGCTCGAAGCGGGCGGCTGGGGCCGGTAGACGAGGGTGACGAGAACGACGGAGATGATCATGAGGAGGAACCAGGCGACCAGCTTCGAGATCGACACGAGTTCCCAGCCGTCGTTCTGGTGCGGGTAGATCCACGAGCCGGTGTAGGTGCCGATGTTCTCGGCGATCCAGATGAAGAAGGCTACGCCGATGAAGGAGACGAGTACCGGCATCCGGCGGTATGGCTGATCGCGGTGATTGCGGAAGTGCATCATGCACCGGCCCCACACGGCGAGGACCGCGGCGACGAGCAGCCAGCGGATGTCAGGTAGGTAGTGGTGGGTGAAGAAGTTCGCGTAGATCGCTGCTGCGATGAGGGCCGTCAGCCAGATCGGCGGGTAGTGGCTGAAGCGCAGGTGGAAGAGCTTGAAGACGCGCACGAGGTAGGAGCCGACGGCGGCGTACATGAACCCGGTGTACAAGGGGACTGAGCCGATGAACAGCACGCCGTCACCTCCGTAGCTCCACGACCCCACGGAGGTCTTGAACAGCTCCATCCCAGTGCCCACGACATGGAAGATGACGATGACCCACAGCTCGCGACCGGTCTCCAAGCGACCGACCACCATGACGACCTGGATGCCGATGGCGATGAGCACGAGTGCATCGCTGCGAGACAGCCCGGCTTCGGCCGGGTAGAAGAAGTGCGTGAGGACGAGCGCTGCCAGCATCGCTGCGCCGAACAGGCACGCCCACGCCTGTTTGAGGACGAAGACGGTGAACTCGGTGACGATGTGGCCGAAACGCCCGCCGCGACCGAGTTTCCCCGTGGCCAGCCGCCGGTGCGCCCACGCGTCGATGGCAGCTTCGACGCGAGTGAAGTCCGGGCGGCGGGACGACGGCATGCGTCCACCGTAGGACCGCAGTCTGGGAGTGGAATTCAGACAGCCGTGACCGGTGGTCACACGGAGGGCCCACCGGTCACGGCGAGGAATCGATCAGAGCAGGGTGCGCCAGGTTCCGCGGGTGTCGTAGACGATGGTGCTCTGCAGGCGGCGCTGGTCGTAGTTCTTGAATTCCGAGTGGTCGACCAGCAGCAGCACGATGTCGGCTGTCTGGACGGCATCTTCGAGCTCGGTGAGCTCGACGTTGCCCTTTTCGGCCAGCGAGGCAGGGAGCTCATCGATGTTCGGCTCGACGGCGAGAATGGTTCCCTCGGGCAGGCGATCGGCCAGCGTCTCGGCGATGTACATGGCCGGGCTTTCGCGCAGGTCGTCGATGTCCGGCTTGAACGCGAGCCCCAAGACGGCCACCCTGGGTTCCTTGAATCGCTGGGCCTTGGGCACCACTTGATTCAGGACAAACTCGGGCTTGTTGTCGTTGACCTGGCGGGCGGTGCGGATGAGAGGGGTTTCCTCAGGTGCTGCTGCGACGAGGAACCACGGGTCGACGGCGATGCAGTGCCCGCCGACACCAGGTCCAGGCTGCAGGATGTTGACGCGCGGATGGTGGTTTGCCAGGTCGATGAGCTCCCACACGTCGACGTTGAGCTTCGAGGCGACGACGGAGAGTTCATTGGCGAAGGCGATGTTGACGTCGCGGTAGGCGTTCTCGACGAGCTTGGCCATCTCGGCGGTGCGGGCGTCGGTGATGTGGAACTCGCCGTCGCAGAACAGGCGGTAGAGATCGCGGGCGCGTTCGCCGGCGTCGCCGTTGAGGGAGCCGATGATGCGGTCGTTGGTGCTGAGTTCGACGATGATCCTGCCAGGCAGTACGCGCTCGGGGCAGTGGGCGAAGTAGATCGTATTCGGTCGGTTGGGCTCCAGTGTCAGGTCGCTGCGCGCTTCGAGGATGACGTCAGCCATGTGCTCGGTCGCACCCGGGGGAGACGTGCTTTCGAGGATGACGAGCTCGCCACCGGTCAGCTGCGGGGCGATTGATTCGGCTGCGGTGCGGATGTATGACAGATCCGGGTTGTGGTTCTCAGCGAACGGGGTTGGGACAGCGACGATGTAGGCGTCGGCGGCAGGAACCTCAGAAGAGGCGCGAAGCCGGCCCTGGCTGACCGCGCCGGCAAGGACCGTACCGAGATCCGGCTCGACGAACGGCACCTCACCGCGATTGACGAAATCAATCGTGCGAGGGTTGACGTCCATGCCCGTGACGTCCGCCCCACCAGCGGCGAGAACGGCCGCCGTCGGCAGACCAATGTATCCGAGGCCGATGACGGCAACGTGCGGGGCTGTAGTCGTTGTTTCTTTACTCATCATTCTCCTCAGAAGCTCTCTGGTCAGAAAAGGTAATGGCCGGGAGCGTAGTCGAAGGCGTGCACTTCGCTGTTGGCGAGGAGCAGAGCATCATCGACCTGCCAGGTGTGCGCATGGTCGGTGCGAACTTGGACGAAGTTGAAGCGGTCCGCAGAGTAGATCGTGCCGCCGTCCGCTACGAGACGCTGCTGCAGGTTGGTGTCTTCCCCCCGTGGCAGCTTGGCGAACTGCAGCTCCTCGAAGACCCGCCGAGGTGCGGTCATCGTCGGGCCCATGACGAGGTCTGTGAATCTGTGCTCGCGTTCAGGGAACCGGCGCATGACGAGCTTCGAACCAGTGAGGTAGAGGTAGTGTGCCTGTTTTCCGACCATATCCGCCGCGGAGTATCGCAGCGCTGCGAGTTGGTCGGAGACGTAGTGCTCGCCGTAGATGTCGTCGTCGTCCATCTTGAGGAGGACATCCCCACTGGAAGCTCTGATCGTGAGGTTGAGACATTCACCCAGCGTTGCCGCAGTTGTCGCCTTCAGCAGGGTCAGGTTCTCGATTCCAAGGTGCGCGGCCTTCGTACGAATCTCAGATTCCCGGAGATCGAAGCCGTGTGCAAGCAATACAAGCTCGAGCTGTGCATGGTTCTGTCGAGCAGCCGTTTCGAGCACATAATCGAGTTGGGCGGGCCGGTTGGTTGAAACGAGCATCGATGCAGACCGGGCAATCGGGTCTGAGTACTCGACTCCGACGCTGTCCATGACCGTCATGGCTCGGTGCGAGTACGTGTGTTCTTTCCAGATCCTACGCTGAGCCAAGTGCACAGTGCGGTCGCGCAACTCAGAGCTCCGGACCAGCGCTCGCATGACCTGCCCGGCTTCCTCACGCGAACTCGGCTGAAAGACCTCGTCGGGAGGAAAGAACGCCTGAGTCCCAGCGCTGGGAGCCGAGACGACCGGCGTGCCGCACGCCGAGATCTCAAAGATGCGGCGAGCACACATACTTGGCGAGTCAACCACCGAGTTGACGTTGAGGAAGGTCTTGAATGCCTTGTAGGCGGTCAGCATGTTCTCATACGGCAGTGATCCGAGGACATGCTGATCCAGCGGCGGAGGGAATTGATAGCGTGCGTCTCCGCCATGCTGCCGGGAGAAGATCTCTAGGCCGCGGCCCATCTTAGGGCTCACATCCGCAGCCCCGCCGAGCAGCCATTCCATCTGCTCCCGCCGCTCTGGGTGGCGGTGAGCGAAGTACATCCCTGCGAAAGCCACGTCCCGGCTGTGTTGCCCCGACGGCAGACGCTCAGGGTTGTGGATCGCTGGCTGTGCCGCGAAGCTCAGCGGGGCAACGCGACCATGGCCGAGATCAGTCCGGTACTGTCCGAGCAGTCGAACGTCTGACGTGAAGACGACATCGAAGAGACTGGCTGCCTCGAGGAAGTCGGCGTAGTGGGGAGGATCCTCCTTATTCCAGAACACGGTGGGAATTCCGCGTTGCCGGCACTCCGCGAGCAGCCGTCTGACGTCGTCCTTGACGCCGGACGCGCCGGTCAGTTGGTACTGCCATTGACCGCCATTGCCGTTCCACGCCGATTCGACGAAGACGAAGTCAAGGGTGTCGAGCTGCTCGCCCCAGCCCGGGCGTTTGAGAGGCACCAGATCCCATTCGGCTGCGAAAGCGAACTCCGAGAACTCATCGAGGATGGTGCCGACGCGCACAGCGTCGAATACAGGCGTGCGAGGGCGCAGCGTCGCGGCTGGAAACTGCTCGATGAGCGTCAGCGCGGAGCCGGACGGAGCCTGAGCAGACGGCTGTGCCGACACCCGGCGCCGCCGCCACCACACCCGGACTTGAGCCGGGCCTCCCTTGCGGAGGTGCCAGAGTGCTGTGCGGGCGAGTGCAAGCGCGCCGTGCGGTCGCTGTGAGGAAGTGGTCACCGGTCTCCAAGGCTGAGGGTGTCGGTCTGCGTCAAGACAGGAGGCAGGCGTTCTAACGGTCAAGCTCTCGCCGCGGACTGAAGCTCGCTTCTACCGCTGCTTCCTGCAGCGGAAGCGCATTCGCGTTATCTGTCGTACACTGTTCTCAGGCATTATACAGAAACCGCTGTGCGTCAACTCATCGTAGTGCAGTGTCGGCACTGAATATGAGGCGGTGTGCTCTCGCGGAATGAGAGAGGAGTCGGCTTCCCCACCGTAGCACGCGGCATCGTGTTGCACCGGCGGACGCGCAATTATGAACTTCGGAAGCGAATCGTCAGCGAGGCAGGAGCTTCCCGTTCGGCGTCGGACTCGGAAGGCAGTGCAGCGAGCCGGTATCGACGCCGGCATCTTCGCCCTTTTTCTCTGGTTCATGTCGCTTGCGCGTTACGATCTGGCTGTGGCCGACCCGCACTACTCCGGGATTCTCGCCAGCTCGGCGTTGGGTTTCGCGACGATCTTCGTCGGCGAGTTCTGGCTGCGTCTTCATGGCCGATACGCTCAGGAGTCGGCCGATGAGCTTATCGCCACAGCAGGCGTCATCGCCGTTGCCTGTGGATTGATCTACGTGGTCAGCGTATTCCAGCCCTATCGACCGCTCGTGCCGCTCAGTTCGCCGGTGTCGGCTGCCGCCATGACCTTGTTGACAATCGCTTTCGTCAACTGGTTACGCTCAGGGCTGAGGTACCGGCGGCGCTCGCAGTCTGATGTCGCGCGGTTTGCGCTCATCATCGGCGCCGGCGCACACGGTCAGCTTGCATTGCGGATCATCCGCGATGACCCGCGCGAGGAATATGTCGCCGTCGGCTTGGTGGACGACGATCCGAACAAACGTCACCTTCGGGTCGGCGGGGTGCGGGTGCTCGGCACTCTCGACGATCTCGGTGACGCAGTCGACCGCACAGGTGCCCAGTCGCTCGTGCTTGCGATTCCGTCCTTGGACCCACAGCGGCTGGATGAGATTCTGGCCTTCGCCGGTGAGCGGGGCATCGACGTTCGAGTGCTACCGGAGTTCGACGACGTCGACATCCGCCGCAGAGAGGTCAAGAGTTCCTCTGCTGTCGCGTTGAGACCGGGCAGTTTCCGCGCAGTCGAGCTTGACGATCTCGTGGGCCGTCATGCCATCACGACTGACGTTGAGGCGATCAGCGACTACATCAACGGCCGCACTGTCCTCGTCACCGGAGCCGGCGGATCCATCGGATCGTATCTGTGCTCGCAGCTCTCGCGCTTCGAACCCGGACGGCTCGTGATGACCGATCGCGATGAGTCCGGGTTGCATGCCACAGAACTTGTCCTCACCGGCAGCGCATCGCTGATGAGTGAGAACCTCATCTTGGGGGATCTGCGGGAGCGCGGCTTCATCAGATCGCTGATCTCAGATGTCAGGCCGGACATCGTGTTCCACGCGGCGGCTCTCAAACATCTGACGTTCCTTGAGCGCTTTCCAGCCGAAGCAGTCAAGACGAATGTCGCGGCAAGTCTGGAGCTGCTAGAAGCTGCGCGCGACTTCGGCGTCGAGAACTTCGTCCACATTTCCACTGACAAAGCAGCCGATCCGATCTCGACTCTGGGGGCGTCGAAGTACCTCACCGAGCGAGCCGTCGCGGCAGTGGCCCGCGAATCCGGTCGCCGGTATATGTCGGTGCGTTTCGGCAATGTGCTCGGATCCCGCGGCTCAGTGCTGGGCACCTTTGTGACGCAGGTGTCGGCCGGGGGGCCTGTGACTGTGACAGCCCCCGGTGCAACTCGGTACTTCATGACGGCTGCCGAAGCCTGCGAACTCGTTCTGCAGGCCGGAGCCATCGGGCGGCCCGGCGAGACGCTCGTGCTCGACATGGGCGATCGAGTCTCCATCGAGGATCTCGCAAGGAGGGTGATCGCGCTCAGCGGACAGCCTGATGTCGAGATCGTCTTCACAGGCCTGCGGCCGGGGGAGAAGCTGGAAGAAGCCAGGCTCGCACGAACGGAGCAGGACGAGCGGCCGAACCACCCGCTCATCACGCAGGTGCCGATCGACTCCATCGACCTCAACCGGGTCAAAAGGCTCATCGAGATGGTGCAGGGAAGTCTTGACTTCGACGATCAGTCGATTCGTCGGGCGCTCGGCGAATTGGCCGGGACGTCGGCCGATGGGTGGCCGGCGCTCGCACCCGAACGAGGGGCGCCGTGATCGCCGTTCTGGCAACCGGCGCAGTCACCTCCCTGGCAGTGACGTTGCTGGCAGCCGCGATCGTCATCCCCGTCCTCAGACGCAACGGTCTTGTCGACATCCCGACCGCTCGTTCCAGCCATCTCTCCCCGGTCGCCCGCGGCGGCGGATTCGCTGTTGGGTGCGGGGTGACTGCAGGCGGTGCTGCTGCGGCATGGATCGGCACCTCGGCAGGGGTGTTTACGACGCTGTCAGCGGTGCTCGTCGTCGGCACATTCGTGACGTTCACATGGTGTTTCAGCATCCTGGGATTCATGGACGATATGGGCTCAATGTCGTCGGGTCTTCGCCTGGCGCTCCAGGTGCTGATCGCCGGCGCTTTCTCCACGCTGCTCTCCCTTTTCAACAACAGCGGCGCGTTCGGGCTCGCGGCGGTCGCGCTCGCCGTCGTATTTATCGTCAATGGTGTCAACTTCATGGACGGCCTCAACGCGCTCACCAGTTCGTGGGCGGCAGTTGTAGGTATCTGGTACTGCACCATCTTCCTCTATGTGGACGAACCAGTAGCGGCGGCTCTCGCAGCCGTATTCGCGGCAGCGGGGCTGGGCTTCTTGCCGTACAACATCGGAAACGCCAAGGCCTTCCTCGGGGACGTCGGGAGTTACGGTGTCGGTTCGGCTGTGGCTGCTTTCGCCGCGTTCCTTCTCGTCAGCGGAGTGAACCCGATTGTCGTCGGTGCTCCGCTCGTGCTTCTGGTTTTCGACGTTGGGTGGACCCTGCTCATCCGGTTATACCAGCGAGAGAACATCTTCCAGGCTCATCGGCAGCATATCTATCAGCGCACTCATCAATTCGGTTTGACCCACGAGCAGACCTCGGCGGCGTACGCCGGCCTAAACGCAATCGCGTGTCTTGCCACGGTTCCAGTTCTCCTGACTGACGCACGTGCCGTGCAGTCGAGCAGCGCATTCGTCCTCATGTGCATTGCGGGTGTCTACTCTCAGCTGCCCGTATTGGCTCGCTCGCTGGCAAGACCACAGGCTGAGGTGAGCGTCGATTGAAGATCCTTCTGCTCACTCACTACTACGCACCTGAGATCGGGGCTCCGCAGCGGCGGTGGCGAGAGCTGGTGACAGGAATGCTCGCCGCAGGACACCACGTGGCAGTCTGTGCTCCCGTGCCGCATTATCCGCATCCCTGCGCGTCCGATTTGGACAGCGGGAACGAGAAGACCATGGTCTGGGCCGATGGGCCGCATGGTGAGCGGCTGCTGCGGCTGCCCTACCTGCCGACCTCCGCCTCCATGGCGGGTCAGCTGATCGACCACTCGTGGTCATCGCTGTTCGCGATGCGCGTGGCGGCCGCGCTGCGGGCGGCGAAGCCGGATGTGGTGATCTCGACGACTCCGGGCCTGCCGATGCTCTTCACCGGAGACATTGCGGCCAGGCTGCTCGGCGTTCCGCATATCGCCGAGATCCGTGATGCATGGCCCGACCTCATCGCTGACTCCTCCCTGGTGCGGACAGCCACCCGCCGGCTGCTGCCCGCGGCCCTGACCGACTATGCGGAGAGGACCGTTATCCCGGCAGCCTTTCACACAGTGATGAGACGCGCTTCTCACCTCGTGGTGACCTCAGACGTCTTCGCATCACGGCTCACAGCGGCCGGTCACAAGGCGGTGACGGTGGTGCGGAACACGGCAACCCCTTTTCGTCCGACTGCGCAGCACCGGGAGCGAGACGCCTCTTCGCCGCTGCGGCTGCTCTACGTCGGAACAGTGGGGCGGTCTCAGGGCCTCGAGTCGCTGGTGCGAGCTGTGAGAGAACTTGACGGGATCGAGCTGACCATTGCCGGCGCAGGTGCTGCGCACAGATCTCTCCAGCGGTGCGCAGAAAGCTCAAGGAGCACGTCCGGCGAGCGGTCCGGCGGAGCTGCGATACGGGTTCTTCCGCAGACCACAGGTGAGGAACTGGAGCGTCTGTGGAAGTGGGCCGACAGCGGCGTCGTCAGCCTGAGAGGACTTCCAGCCTTCGAATACACGGTTCCATCGAAGCTGTACACGCTGATGGCGCGTGGTATCCACATCACCGGGGTCCTTGCGGGAGAGGCAGCAGACATCGTCACCGACGCACAGGCCGGTCATGTCGTCCCGCCTGATGATGAGTCCGGTCTGCGAGAGCTGTTGACAGCAATGCGCGACGGACGGATAGACCTGACTCCCTCCAACCGGGCACAGGAGTGGCTCGCGCAGCACGCGGCACCTGATGTCGCGCTCTGCCGGTACCTCAGCATCCTCGAAGGAGCCAGATGAGCATTTCGTTCGTATGCCGGCAGGGCATGACTCTTCTTCGCGTGCTCGCCGAGCATATGGGAAGCGACCCGGTCTTCTTCGGTGTGCAGGTGTCGCGGCGGTTGCCGCGCACAGTCTCTCTCGCCGTAGGCAGATGTCTCCGTCGACTTCCCTCGGTCGTGTCCCAGACAGCTGGTCAATGGCTGGCAGGGGACGCTGCCGGAGCAGAGCACTCGCTGTACCGGCAGCGCTCGGTTGACCATCTCAGCGACATCCGCGCACGCGTGTTCGGAGAGTTCGCCCTCAGCCTGCGCATGCGCCGCGAGGCTGGAGAATTCGCCGATCGGATACGCAGACCCCGCAGGGCGCGGAATCTGCGTGCCCGCATCGAATGGCAGGCCGGGCGGATGACCGAAGCGATCAGTCTCGCCGACGAGGCGCATCTGCAGTCCCGTCTTGCTGGTGAGATGCAGGTCTACCAGCCGGGATGGCGCCCGACTCTGCCGCAGAAGCTGCCGGAGCTCCGCAGTCCGAAGGCCGACGCGCTCTTCATGCTGACGAACTCGCTGCCGCACACCCAATCGGGGTACACACTGCGATCGCACGCAGTGCTCACCACGCTGCAGCGCCGTGGCGTGAGAGTGATCGGGGCAACTCGAACCGGCTATCCAGTCTCGGTCGGCCGCTTCTCATGGACCGACCGCGACTGGATCGACGACATCGCCTACCTGCGGGACATCCCCTGGAATCAGGGGCGCACGTTGTCCCAGCGACTGAGCAAGCAGGCGGAATTCACTGCCGCACTGGCTGCTGCCAGCAGCACACAGGTCATTCACACGACCTCGCACTTCGTCAACGGAGCTGCCGCAGCAGCCGCCGCCCGGAGGCTGAGTCTGCCGTGGGTGTACGAGGTCAGAGGCGTACTCGAGGAGACGTGGGCCGCCTCGGCTGGTTCACCCGAGGAGCGCCGACACGCTCGGCAGAGCGAACGCTATCGGCTCTTCCGGGCACGCGAGACTGAGATTGCCCTTCAGGCAGACCGGGTCGTCACCCTCGGGAGCGCGATGGCTCACGAGCTGCTCAGCCGCGGAGTCCCGCAGCAGCGCATTCTGGTTGCGCCGAACGCGGTGAGCAGTGGGCTGCTGAGCCGGGACGCAGACAGGTCACCCCGGGCCGTTCGCGCGGAGAACGGGTTGCCCACCGGCGGCGTCTGGGTGGGCACAGCAGCATCGATCGTCGGATACGAGGGACTCGACACGCTCATCGACGCCGTCGCCGAGGCGAGGCGCGCTGGCACCGATCTGCGGGTGATGATCGTCGGCGACGGAGTCGAGCTGCCGGCTCTGCGGCAGCGTGCCGCATCGCTGGGAGACGCAGCGGTCTTCACCGGTCGCGTGCCCCAGCAGCGAGCTCACGAGCTCATCACAGCGCTCGACATCTTCGCGGTGCCGCGGCGTGACGATCCCGTCTGCTCTCTCGTCACGCCCCTCAAGCCGGTTGAGGCCGCCGGACTCGCCCGCCCCGTCGTGCTCAGCGATCTTCCCGCCCTGACCGAAGCACTCCCCCCAGAAGCACACTCCGCAGTAACTCCTGGAGATGTGACGCGATGGGCTGAGGAGCTGTCGCGCTTGGCCGGGGATGCACAGACACGCCGGGATATGGGTTGCAGCGGCCGCCGATTCGTAGAGCGACATCGCACATGGGATGCTGTAGGGCGTGCCTATACTGGCATGTACAGCGAACTCGGAGTTGGAGGCTTGACGTGACGAAGTCACTCTCCGCAGAAGCAGCGGCCCCGCCTTGGCGCAGCCCCATCACCGTTCCGTCCTGGACGCTGAGCGAAGTGGGGAAGCGCACCCCGCTGGAGACCTATTTCGGGCAGTTGTGGCAGCGCCGGCATTTCATTCTTGCGGAATCGCGCGCCAAGGTCGCCGGCGGTGCCCGACGCAACGTGCTCGGCAACGTCTGGTTGCTGCTCAGCCCGCTGCTCAACGGACTGGGTTACTTCCTCATATTCGGATACGTGCTTAACACCTCACGCGGCATCGAGAACTTCGTAGGCTTCCTGCTCATCGGTGTGTTCTTCTTCCAGTTCACCATGCGCTCCGTCACTCAGGGGGCGCAGGCGATCCGAACTGGGCAGTCGATGATCCGGGCGTTCAGCTTTCCGCGTGCGTCCCTGCCGATCTCCGTCGTCGTGCGCGAGACGATGAACTTCGTCCCGAGCTTCGTCGTCATGTTGGTGATCATCTTAGCCGTCCCCCCAGCCGAGAACATCACGTGGCGCGTCGTGCTCATCGTTCCCTGCTTCATCATGCAGGTCTGCTTCGCCCAGGGATGCGCGTTCATTGCCGCGCGCCTGTGCCACGAGATACCGGACCTCAACAACGTCATCCAGGTGGCCGCCCGTTTCTGGCTCTACGCCTCCGGTGTGTTCTTCTCCATTGAAAGGTTCGTGGACACGCCCGTGCTGGCTGCGATCATGAAGATCAACCCGATGTACTCATATCTTCAGGTCGTGCGGAATTCCCTCCTCTACGGAGTCGATTCCCCCATGTGGATGTGGATGCTCGTCTTCGGCTGGGGCATCGCCTTCCTCATCTTCGGGTTCCTGTACTTCTACTTCGGAGAAGAGAAGTATGGGCGAGTTTGATCCGCGTGGGCGTGGTGCCGCGGTTGTGGTGGCCGATGTGCACATCAGCTATTCCGTGCAAGTGAGCAACCAGCCCGGACGCCTCGCACGAGTGCGGCAGAGATTCCTCGGCAGCGGTGGAAAGCAGAAGGTTCATGCTCTCCGAGGTATCAGCCTGGTTGCCCGCCAAGGCGAATTCATCGGTGTGATCGGCGCGAACGGATCAGGGAAGTCGACCCTGCTGCGCCTCATCGCCGGTGTCGAAAGACCGAACGAAGGTCAGATCCTCGCCCGGCGCAAACCGACGCTGCTCGGGGTCAATGCTGCTCTGCAGCCGGCCCTTTCAGGCGCAGACAACGTGCACCTCGGCTGTCTTGCGATGGGCATGACACCGCGTCAGGCTGAGGCCGTCTTCGACGAAGTCGTCGAGCTCTCTGCGCTGGGAGACTCGATCTATCGACCGATGGGCTCCTACTCCTCGGGCATGGCCGCCCGCCTCAGGTTCGCCATCGCCGTCGCGGCCCGGCCGTCGATTCTGCTCATCGACGAGGCGCTGTCGACCGGAGACGCGACTTTCGCGCAGCGCAGCTCCGAGGCGATGGATCAGATGCTCGAGAACGCCGGTACAGTCTTCCTCGTCAACCATGCAGCGAAGGTGATCCAAGAGATGTGCTCGCGTGCGATCTGGCTGCACGAGGGGCAGATCATCATGGACGGCCCGGCGGACGAAGTTGCCGAGAGGTATCGCTGGTGGGCGTGGAACGTCGCCAAAGGCGAAGACGAGACGGCCGAACGGCTTCTGGAACAGGCAGTCGAAGAGGGAGAGACCGAGCTGGTGCAGGTCTTGGAGACGGCGCCGACGCGAATGCTGCAGCCGCGTCACTCCTCAGGTGTGAAAAGGTTCCGCCCGAATCGGCGTGTGCCGGAGGGGGAAGGCCGTAGACCCGTCTCTGTGCGTGAGCCTGCCATTGAAACCGATGTGTTCCCGGAGATGTCGCCGAACCGCGTGGTTCTGTCTCGTCCGCCGGGGCCGGTGCCAGCTGCCCGCCATGCCAGGCGCAGGTGAGAGCGGAACATGGAGGACACAGAACAGCTGCAGGTTGCGGTATTCGGATCGTGCGTCAGCAGAGACACGTGCGAGTATCTGCCCTCTGCCGAGGTCGCACCGTATGTGGCACGGCAGTCTGCGATCGTGCACCTGAATCCGGCTGGCGCCCGTCGCTGGTCCGATGAAGCACTCGACTCTGCGTTCCAAGCCAAAATGTTCAACGGTGATATGGAAGCTGACGCTGTCGAGCGGCTGCTGGCAGTCGAACCTGATGTGCTGCTCATCGATCTCATCGATGAGCGGCGTGGAGTGTGGGTGTTTCCCGACGGCACCTACCTGACCAATTCGGTTGAGGCCTACCGCACGGGAGTGGATGATTGGGCGCCCAAAGAAGGCGGGCGCCTCATCCCTTTCGGCTCTGATGAGCATTTCCGCCTCTGGTCGGCCGGCTTCGTGTCGGTGATGCGACGACTCCAGGCAAAAAGCTCGGCTTTGATGTTCTTCATTGATCTGGACTGGGCTGAACTCATCGACGACGCTGACCCGTCACACGGTTTAGTCGCCCTTGGCGGGCGAGCCGTTCGCCGAGTCCGACGCGGATTGCGCGCGGCCGTGCGTGACATGCGCGAAGGCAAAGAATACGGGGTGCTGCTGCGCGACCTGTGTCTTCCTCCCGCGACGGAACGGGAAAAGCTGCGAGGCGAGGCTCGGCGAGCGAACCGGCAGTTCAGGCGGTATCGACAATTCGCGCAATCCCGCATTGACGGAGTGCATATAAGGGGCTCTTCAGAGTTGAGTGTGGGCACGCCGATCGGGCAAGGGTGCTGGGGATAAGCATCGAGGTCCCTGATGATGAGCGGACATCTACCCGCGCTGATCTCAA
>NZ_JBHMAU010000123.1:0-18868 GCF_042429315.1 Brevibacterium otitidis
GGGCTGGTGGAAACCAGCCCGCCGCTTCTGCCTGTCCGGAGTCAGTCGATGACTTCGCCGTCGATGATCTCGGGATCATCGCCGTCGTCGGTCGCGCCCTCCGTGACCGAGGTGAGGGTCAGCCCCTCCCCAGCGCCCGCCTCGGCGCCGGTGTCCGGGCGGTCGACGCGCACGGTGTCGCCATCGTGGACCGCGCCCGAAAGGATCTCGCGGGCCAGCCGGTCGCCGATCTCGCGCTGCACGAGCCGGCGCAGCGGACGCGCACCGTAGGCCGGGTCGTAGCCTTCCCGGGCGAGCCACTCGGCAGCCGCCGGGGTGATCTCCAGGTTGAGCCGGCGCTCGGTGAGCCGGGCCTGCATGGCAGCGATCTGCAGGTCGACGATCTGGGCGAGCTCGTCGCGGCTGAGGGCATCGAAGATGACGATGTCATCAAGCCGGTTGAGGAACTCGGGCTTGAACGCCGAATGCACGACACCCATCACCTGCTTGTGCTGCTGTTCTATGTCGAGCATCTGGTCGACGAGGAACTGCGAGCCGAGGTTCGAGGTGAGGATGAGGATCGTGTTGCGGAAGTCCACGGTCCGGCCCTGGCCGTCGGTCAGCCGGCCGTCGTCGAGGACCTGCAGCAGGATGTCGAAGACATCCGCATGCGCCTTCTCCACCTCGTCGAGCAGCACCACCGAATACGGGCGGCGGCGCACCGCCTCGGTCAGCTGGCCGCCGGATTCGTAGCCGACGTAGCCCGGAGGCGCGCCGACGAGCCGGGAGACCGAGTGCTTCTCGCCGTACTCGCTCATATCGATGCGCACGAGCGCGCGCTCGTCGTCGAAGAGGAAGTCGGCAAGTGCCTTCGCCAGCTCCGTCTTGCCCACACCGGTGGGGCCGAGGAACAGGAACGAGCCGGTCGGCCGGTTCGGATCCGAGACCCCGGCGCGCGAGCGGCGGATCGCATCGGCGACCGAGCGCACGGCAGACTGCTGTCCGATGAGCCGGCGGCCGATGTGCTCCTCGGCGTGCAGGAGCTTCTCACGTTCGCCCTCGAGCAGCCGACCGGCGGGGATGCCGGTCCAGGCGGCGACGACCTCGGCGATGTCGTTCTCGGTGACCTGGTCGCCGACCATCGTCTGCGCACCGGCCTGGGACTCAGCCGCCTCGGCTTCGGCGATCTGCTTCTCCACGGCCGGGATCTCGCCGTAGAGCAGGCGCGAGGCCTTCTCCAGGTCGACGTCGCGGCGGGCGATCTCGGCCTGCGAGCGCAGCTCGTCGAGCTTCTCGCGCAGCTCACCGACGCGGTTGATGTCCGCGCGCTGCTTCTCCCAGGCGGCGTTGAGACCGGCGAGCTCCTCCTGCTTATCGGCCAGGTCCTCGCGCAGCGCGGCAAGGCGCTCGACCGAGGCCGCATCGGATTCCTTGGCCAGGGCCATCTCCTCCATCTTCAGCCGGTCGACGGCACGGGAGAGCTCGTCGACCTCAACGGGCGCGGAGTCGATCTCCATGCGCAGCCGGCTGGCGGCCTCATCGACAAGGTCGATGGCCTTATCAGGCAGCTGGCGGTCGGCGATATAGCGGTTCGACAGGCTAGCCGCAGCCACGAGCGCGGCATCGGCGATCGTGACCTTGTGGTGGGCTTCGTAGCGCTCCTTGAGCCCGCGCAGGATCGCGACCGTGTCCTCGACGCTCGGCTCGCCGACGAACACCTGCTGGAAGCGGCGTTCGAGCGCGGGATCCTTCTCGATGTTCTCGCGGTACTCATCGAGGGTCGTCGCGCCGACCATGCGCAGCTCACCGCGGGCAAGCATCGGCTTGAGCATATTGCCGGCATCCATCGCGGAGTCACCGGAGGCACCGGCACCGACGAGCGTGTGCAGCTCGTCGATGAAAGTGATGACCTGGCCGTCGGAGGACTTGATCTCCTCGAGCACGGCCTTGAGGCGCTCCTCGAACTCGCCGCGGTACTTCGCGCCTGCGACCATCGCGGAGAGGTCGAGGCTGATGAGGCTCTTGTTGCGCAGCGATTCGGGCACATCACCGGCGACGATGCGCTGGGCGAGGCCTTCGACGACGGCGGTCTTGCCGACACCGGGTTCGCCGATGAGCACCGGGTTGTTCTTCGTGCGGCGCGAGAGCACCTGCACGACCCGGCGGATCTCCGAGTCACGGCCGATGACCGGGTCGAGTTTGCCCTCGCGGGCCTGAGCGGTGAGGTCGACGCCGAACTTCTCCAGGGACTGGAAGGTGTCCTCGGGGTTCTCGCTGGTGACCTTCCTGCCGCCGCGCACCTCAGGCAGGGCGGCGAGCAGCCCGCCGCGGGTGACGGACTGACTGGTGAGCAGCCGGCCGACCTCGCCGGTGTCAGCGGCGGCGGCGACGAGCAGGTGCTCGGTGGAGACGAACTGGTCGCCGAGGGCCTGCATCTCCTGCTCGGCGTTGTTGATGAGCTGCAGCGCCTGGCGGGATAGCTGCGGTTGGGAGACCGACGAGCCCGAAGCCGACGGCAGACCGGCGACGATCTGCTCGGCCCCTGCGCGGATGGCTGCCGGGTCGGCGCCCATGTGCTCGAGCAGGGCCGCGGCGATGCTCTCAGGCTGGCTGAGCAGGGCCGCGAGCAGGTGAGCCGGCTCGACCTGCGAGTTGCCGCGGGTGACGGCATCCTTGACCGCTGCGGAGAGCACCTCCTGCGATTTGGTGGTGAACTTGGCTTCCATAGGAGTTCCTTTCGGCGCCGGTACGCCGGCGCTGATGAGCATGAACGTGAATCTTCTGGTCAGCACAACGCCGTCAAAGTTGAGTCTATTCCACTCAACCTTGGTTTTCGAGAGGTTCTATGTGCATCCGGCAGCCGCGAGTAACGCGGCGCAAGTCTCATTTCAACGCCGGACCATCGGACAGTTAGTCGGAGTCGGCCTGCCCCACCAGCACATCCGACACTGCACGGGCAAAACGAGGCGCACCACTTCGCGACAGCCTCGCGAGCAAAGTCTCCACGGTGACCGGCGGCCGCCTCATTGCAGCCGCTTGGTCTTTCACAACTCGGTAGATCGCACCCGGACTCAGGTCAAGTTGGTCCAGCAAGAAGTCATCGAGCCGAATCGCCTCCAACCCGAGAGGTTCTAGAACCCTTTCGGGGAAGTCCTTGGTGTTCTCGGTGATGATTGCATCAGCGCGTCCGCGGAGGGCGGCCGCGACTACGTGCCGATCATCAGGGTCGGGTAACTCGACGGCTCACTCAATGGGCTCCCATCCTTCGACGAGGGCATCCTCGAACGCATAGCCCATCGAACGAAATCGACTGAGGAATCTACTCTCGTCCACCTCAGGGTGAATTCGTGCTAAGGCCTTCAGCGCCTCGTCGACAACCTTGGCCGACCACAAGGGACGAAAGGTCCCCGCATCAGCGATACGCAGCAAGGTGTCGCACGGCGCAATAGGCACCAACACGCATGCGTCAAGGAATACTGTGAAGCGCGACATCAGTCACGACTTCCGTGCCTCAGCCAGCGCCTCCCGATAGGCCCCCGGCTCGACATCGTATAGACCGTCCTCTTCGGCTTGCCGAGTCAGTTCGTCAAGCCGACTGCGGCGTTCAGTGCGCTTGCGTTCCCGATACGCCAGCACATCGTGCAACTGAATCCTACGGTGCCGCGACTGTCCGAATCGCTCGAACGGCAACTCATGGTCTTCCAGTAGACGAACCAAGGTACTCCGACTTACGCCTAGCAGATCGGCGGCCTGCTGTGTTGTCAGCTGTTTGTCGATCGGCTCAATGCTGACGGATGCTCCTCGCTCCATCGCGCGCACGACCCTGCGGAGCACCTCGTATGCAGGGATTGGCAACGGGATCTGTTCGCCGTCCGGACCCAGAAGCACAGCAGGAGCGGGCTGATTCTCCAGGAAGCGCGCCAATTCGAGCATGTCGTGGAGATCCTCAGGAGGTTCAACGACATGCTCGTCTCGTGCACCTCGGCTCCTGGCATCGCTCATGTCCATATTATCGCCCAAAACGGTCAAATCAGCCATATCGACCATACTTCGGACCCTGACCGCACCTTCAACCAGGCGCCAGAGCGCCGCAAGTGCAGGCGGCCGTGGCGGGTGTCACACTGGTGCCATGACGAACGAAACTGCCACCACCGCCTCGGGACCGGCCGCCGATGCTCCTGTCACTGTCACCGTCGAGGGCTCGGTTGCCCTCGTCATGATCGATGCCGCCCCGACCCGCAACGCCTTGTCGATGCCGGTCATGGGTGCGCTCATCGACGCGCTCACCGAGATTGGCGAGCGCACGGATGTGCACGCTGTTGTGCTCTCGACGGCCGGGCACGTGTTCTGCTCCGGGCACGATCTCAAGGAGATGCGTGGGGCCGACCATGCCCGGCAGCAGGAGATCTTCGCGCGCTGCTCTGAGCTCATGCTGCTCATCCAGTCGATTCCGCAGCCGGTCATCGCCGCTGTCCAGGGTGTTGCCACGGCGGCCGGCTGCCAGCTGGTGGCCACCTGCGATCTGGCCGTCGCTGCCGGATCAGCCCGGTTCGGCACACCGGGTGTGCGGATCGGTCTGTTCTGCTCGACGCCGATGGTCGCACTCTCGCGTGCCGTGCCGCGCAAGACGGCAATGCGGATGCTCATGACCGGTGATCTGCTCGATGCTGAGCAGGCGCTTGCTTTCGGGCTTGTCTCCCATGTCGTTGCCGATGATGAGCTGGCGGCTGCCGCTTCGCAGGTGGCGCAGACGGTCGCTGAGGCCTCGGCTGCCACGGTGGCGATCGGCAAGGAGGCCTTCTATCAGCAGATCCACCTCGATACCCCTTCTGCGTATGCGCAGATGTCGGAGACGATGGCGGCCAATGCCGTCATGCCCGATGCGCAGGAGGGCATCGATGCGTTTCTGACCAAGCGCCAGCCGCAGTGGCGGCACCGCACGGACGGCACCTGATCCAGGGCCCTGGACGGACGGCCCGGCCGGCACGGCCGGACCGAGTCGGCCGAGTTGGGTCAGCCGAGTCGGGTCAGCCGGCGGTGGCGTCGAAGCGGTCGAGGAACTCCTTCGCCCAGCCGGTGGGCTTCGGGTCGACTCCGTGCAGCGACATGCGGGCGCCTGTGGCCTTCCCGCGTTCGGTCGCGGTGAAGGTGGGGTGACCGCCGGTGGCCAAGGTGATGAGTGCCCTGCCGTCCCAGCCGGTGTCGCGCAGCACCTCGATGAGCGCGTCCTGGCCGGCCGCACTCGTGAGGTCCTGGCTGTCGGTCTGGTGGAGATCCAATCGGAAGTCCGCGCCCGTGCCGCCGACGTACTCCGACATGCGCACTGAGGTGAAACCGGCATCCCACAGGGCGGTGAGCAGGTCGGCATGCGCCGGCCACTCTGCGGCCGGGAACGTCGAGCTGTCGTCCGGGTAGGCGGTGTTGCTGACGCTGAGCTCCACGTCTCCGGGCAACGGCCATGTGCTGCCGCTGAGCAGGTCGGCAAGCTCGCGCAGCTCGGTACTGGAGGGGGCCACGACGTTCATCGACTGCCGGTTGAGGGCGATGTGCTCGACGGTGATGCCGCGCTCGGCCAGCAGATCCCGGGCCTGGAAGTAGGCGTCAGCGTCCGCCCGCCCGTCGCCGAACTCCACACGCAGCCCCTCAGCAGATCCCGCCGTGAGGTCAGAGAGTTCACCGGCTCCGTATTCGGCGGTGAAGACGTCGAGGACGTCTGGGATGTCGGCATCGTGTTCGACGAGCACCGTCGCGTTGGGGCGTTCAAGGGAGTTCGTCCACTGGACGGTGAAGGGCAGGCTGCCGGCCTGCTCTGCGGTGTAGTAGAACCGGGTGATGGCGTCCTGGACGCCTGGTTCGGACATGTCGACGCTGGCGGTGATGCTCGGCTCTCCATCACTTTCGTCCCTGCCGGGGGCGTGCTCGACGAGATCGACCTCGTCAGCTGCCGCGGCTCGGCGCACTCCGAGGACGAGCTCCCGCTGCCCGGTGGCGTCGGTGAGCCAGGTGCGCATGTCGGTGCCGAACGTGAGTGTGACACTGGCGTTCATGTTCTCGCCGATCTCCCCGTCAGCGACATCGGGAAGGCTGGTGAGGAAGGGCAGCTGGGAGAGATTCAGCGGCCCTGGCTGCGGGACGCTGGCGGTGGTATTGCGGACGGTGTGCCCGACGGTTCCGGTGAACCGGCCGGATTCCACCCTCACCTCCGGCGGCCCCTGCGGGTAGCGGTAGTCGTTGACACGTGCGAGCAGGGCTTCCGCAGTGTCATCGAGGGCATCAGGATCAGTGTCTGCTTCGACGGTGACAGTGACATCGGTGCCCGCCCGCGTCACCGCAGTGACGCCGGCCAACCCCTCGACCTCAGAGACGAGGTCCGCGTAGGTCGACTCCGGCAGCGGTTTCGCAGGCTTCGTGCAGGCGCTCAGCGGGCCGCCGGTGAGCAGCAGGCACAGCAGCGCCCCGACGATCCGGAGTCGTCGCGGCCGGTGGGCGGAGTGTGGTGTGCTTCTCATATCTTCAGGCTACAGACGAGCAGCCGGTGGCCGGTCACAGCGATGTTCCCGTTCGGGCACACCGCGTGCATGCGGCGACCAGCGCCTCGGGAACGGACCGTGCTCAGGGGAGTCACAGCAGACACGGCGCGGGCAATGATACCGCTGCCCGGACGGGCGCATTAGCCTGATCGCAAGGAGAGGAGTCGAAGTGAGAGTCGTCGTCACAGGTGCTGCCGGTTACGTCGGTCAGGCGATCGCCCGCAGGCTTGTCGAATCCGGTCGCCGGGTCACGAGCGTCGGGCTTGACGACCCGCAGATCAGCGGGGTCGAGCACCACGCGTGGGACATCCGCGAGGAGATTCCCGCGCAGCTGCAGCGCAGGCTGCGCTTCACCGATGCCGTCGTCCACGCCGCGGTCATCGACGATGACTGGGCGGCCGAGGACGAGCTGCAGGCCGTCAACGTCACCGGCACCCGCCATGTGCTCGACGCGTTCCCCAACCCGCGGATGATCTGCCTGTCCAGCACCGCCGTCTACGCACCGGCCGATGCTCACCGCCAGCTGTACGAGGAGGGCGGGCCGGTCGATCCGCACCTTTACCTGTGCGCCTATGAGCGCAGCCGTGCCGAGGCCGAACGGGTCATCGCCCGGGTGCGGCCCGAAGCGCTCGTGCTGCGCCCCAACGCCGTGTACGGGCCGGAGGACACGACGCTGTGGCCGGTGCTGGAGCGTGCGGCGGACGAGGGTGTCCTGCGGCTGCCTGACGGCGGGAAGCACACGATGACGATGACGCACATCGACACGCTCACCGCAGCCGTCGATGCCGCGCTGACGAAGCCGCAGGCCTACGGGCCGATGAACATCGGCGACCCGCAGCCCTACATCGTGCACGAGGCGCTCACCACCTACCTCGGACGGTTCGGCCACCCCTCGCTCGAACTCGACTCGATCGCTGCCGACCTCTCGCTCGTCAAGGCGTGGTTCGCTGAGCGCAAGGCGCGCCGGAAGAAGCGCCGCCCGCCGTTCACCAGGCACGTGATGCGGAATCTGGCGCGGGAGCGGACGTACAGCCTGTCGCGGATGCACCGGATGCTCGGCATCGAGGGCGTCCAAGGGTTGCGCCGGTCAGGAGCATCCGCCGAGCCGGTGCACCGACGCAACCGACGCAGCTGAAAGGCCGGCCCACGTGCGGGCAGACCCCTCAGTGTCGGTGGCGCTGACGGTGCGGCCTAGAGCTGCCGGCTCCGGTTGGCCATGGTGATGAAGGCCAGGATCGCGCCGACGAGGATGGGGAAGACTCCGACTCCGAATCCTATGGGGTGCTCCGTTTCTTTCGCGCCGGAGCGCTGGTCGCGCCCGACTCGGTCTGAGATCCAGTATTCACGATCGGACGCCGCGAGACAATGACCTCAGCTCAGCTGGCCCACCGGGACGACTCAGACCAGCGCTCCGACGACGAGGAAGATGCTGATGACGACGAGCAAGATGACCAGCAGCGGCCACAGGAACCGCAGGAAAGTGCCGTAGCCGACCTTCGCCAGTGCCAACCCGCCCATCACCACTGCCGAAGTCGGGGTGAAGAGGTTCATCCACCCTGACGCTGACTGATACGCCGTCACTGCGATCGCCCGGCTGAGACCGGCGAAGTCAGCAAGCGGAGCAAGCACCGGCATTGCCAACACCGCATGACCCGAGCTCGAGGGCACGAGGAACGCCAGCGGGATGTTGAGCCAGAAGAGCACGGGAGCGAACAGCGCCGCCGGTGTCTGCGAGACGATGTTCTCGAAGGCATGGAGCACAGTATCGGTGATCTGTGCATTGTTCATGATGACCGTGACGCCGCGGGCGAGGACGATGATGAGTCCCGCCCCGATGAAATCGCCGGCACCTGCCACCAGGGTGGAGGTGAGCTTCTCCTCCGAATAACCGGACACGATTCCGATGACGATGGCCATCACGATGAACAGCGCGGCCAGCTCCGGAAAGTACCAATCGAGCTGCCAGGCGAAAGAACCGGCCTCTGGACCGTTGATGATCTGCGCCCATGGCACGATTGCGAAGATCATGAACACGAAGGTCAGAGCCATGAGCACGAGCGTGATCTTGTGCCCGGTGGTGAACGCCCGGTGACCGGCGGGCTTGAGCCGGTCGTGCGGGTCGATCCCGACCATCGAGCGGCTCGGGTCTGCTGCGACCCGGTTTGCATAGCGCACGACATAGACGATGACGATGCCAGTGAGGACAACGAACATGATGAGGCGCAGCACGATGCCATCGCCGAGTGATACCTCAGCGGCGTCGGAGGCGGCGCCGGTGGCGAACGGGTTGATCGTCGAGGCGAGCGTGCCGATGCCGGCGCCGAGCAGGATGATCGCTGCGGCAGTCAGCCGGTCGTAACCGAGGCCGAGCGCGAGCGGGATCACCAGCGCATAGAACCCGAGGCTCTCCTCAGCCATGCCCTCCGTGGTACCGGCGATCGAGAACACGACGATGAGGATGGAGATGAGCACGGTGCCGCGGCCGGCCAGCCGCTCGTTCAACCGCCCGATGCCGGCCTCAATGGCTCCGGACTTGATCGTCACGGTGATGAACATGCCGATCGCCAACACGAAGAGGAACACGCCGGCAGAACCGAACAGTTCACCGGCCTCATAGGCACCAACTGTACCGGTATCTGCCGACTTGACTCCGTAGAGCCCGTTGATCGGAGCCATGAAGAGATCCATGAGTCGGTCCCCGAGGGTCATGCCCGTTTCGCTCGGCGCGTAGCTGCCCGAGATCGGCTGGCCGGAATCAGGGTCGACCTCGTATCTGCCGCTGGGAACGAAGAACGCCAGCAGCCAGACGAGGATCGTGACCACGGCGATGACGGTGAAGGCACTGGGGAACTTCATCCCGCTGAAGCCCTTCCGCGCCTGCTGCTCGCCTTCCGGCTTGGATTTCACCGGCTGCTCAGTGTGGTAATCGGTGGGATTCATGTGCGTTGTTCCTTTCTGGGGGCCGCCCACGCGGCAGCTGGGCAACGGAGCGCTCGGGTGGTTCAGTCCGCTTTCCCGGCCATGACGCACGTGCCGGCGTCGCCGCTGAGCATCGCGGCGGCGTCGGCGAGGCTGCCGATGACGGCAAATCCGCCGGTCTGCTCGACGAAACGGCAGGCGGCGTCGACCTTCGGGCCCATCGAACCGGCTGGGAAGTCGATGGCGCGCAGCTGCGCAGCTGTAATGGCACGGATCGAAGCCGCGTCCGGTGTGCCGAACCCGGTATAGACGGCATCGACGTCGGTGAGGATGAGAAGCCCGTCTGCGCCGATGGCCATCGCCAGCAGCGCAGCAGTGCCGTCCTTGTCGATGACCGCTTCGATACCGTCAAGCCTGCCCGACGCGTTGCGAACGACAGGTACGCCGCCGCCTCCGGCGCAGACGGTGAGCACGCCACTGTCGAGGAGATGGTGGATGAGATCTGCTTCGATGACTTGCAGCGGATCAGGTGAGCCGATCACCCGGCGCCAGCAGTCGCCGTCCTGACGGACTGTCCAACCGCGCTCAGCGGCAAGTTGCGCAGCGGTCTCACGGTCGTAGACCTCGCCGACGAATTTCGTCGGGTGCGCAAGCTTCGGGTCGTCCTTGTCGACCAACGTCTGGTTGATGATCGCCGCGACCTGCCTGTCGGGCACCGCATTCTGCAGAGCCTGCAGCAGCCAGTAGCCGATCATACCCTGGGTCTGGGCGCCGATGACGTCGAAGGGATAGGGGGTCGTCAGGCGAGGGTCAGAGGCGCTCTGCAGCGCGAGTACGCCGACCTGCGGACCGTTGCCGTGCGTGAGCACCACCTCGTGACGTTCGAGGACCGGTGCCAGGGCGGCCACCGCGTCGGCGACGTTGCGCTCCTGGACGTCGGCATCCGGCTTCTGACCGCGCCGCAGCAGAGCGTTGCCGCCAAGGGCGATGACAAGCCGCAGCGGCCGGTCGGCTGGAGTCTGCGGAGTGGGCACAGGGGCGCGGGTCATTCCGTTATATCCTCCGTCACCGGGCAAGCAGCGCCACGAGCACAGCTTTGAGGGTATGGAGACGGTTCTCGGCCTGGTCGAAGACGATCGAGGCCGGTGACTCGAAGACGTCCTCGGTGACCTCCAGCCCCTCAAGGCCGAGTTCCTGGTAGAGCTTCTCACCGAGGGCGGTGTCGCGGTTGTGGAAGGACGGCAGGCAGTGCATGAACTTCACGCGCGGGTTTCCGGCGGCCGCCATGAGTTCGGCGGTGACCCGGTAATCGGCGAGCTTCTCTGCGCGCTGCTTCCACAGCTCTTCGGCTTCGCCCATTGAGACCCACACATCCGTGTGGATGAAGTCGACGCCCCTGACACCGGCAGCCGGATCGTCGGTGTGCGTGATCGTCGCTCCGGTCTCTGCAGCAATGCGCTCAGCCGCAGCGACGACCTCGGGGGAGGTCGTCAGATCCTGCGGAGAGACGATCCGCACGTCCATGCCGGCCAGGGCTCCGCCCAGGAGCAGCGAGTTGCCCATGTTGTAGCGCGCATCGCCGATGAAAGCGAAGGAGATCCGTGCACTGCCGCGCGGGGCATGCTCCTGCATCGTGAGGACATCGCAAAGCGACTGGCTCGGATGCCACTGCGCAGTCAGTCCGTTGATCACCGGCACTCCGGCGTGTGCAGCGAGCTCCTCGACGGTGGTCTGTTCAGCCCCGCGAAAGGCGATCGCATCGTACATCCGTCCGAGCACCCGGGCAGTGTCTCGGACTGTCTCCTTATACCCCATATGGGAACCGCTGGGATCGAGATACGTCACGCCCATTCCCTGCTCACGGCAGGCGGACTCGAGGGCGCAGCGGGTGCGCGTTGAGGCCTTCTCGAAGACGATCGCCAGCTGGCGGCCGGTCAGCCGAGGCACCTCGGCACCGGCCCGGCGCTGCGCTTTGAGATCGGCAGCCAGTGCCAGCAGATGGCGCCAGTCGGCGGGGGTGAAGTCGATTTCCTTGACGAAGCTGCGGCCCAGCAGGCTGTAGGACATGAGCGGGCTCCCTCTCCTCAGGCCGGTCTCAGGCCGGATCGCGGACGATCGGGCAGGTCATGCATCGCGGGCCGCCGCGGCCTCGGCCCAGTTCGCTGCCAGTGACGGTGATGACTTCGATACCGTGCTTGCGCAGGTGCGTGTTCGCGCCGACGTTGCGGGCATAGGCCATGACGACGCCGGGCCGCACGGCGAGCACGTTGAGGCCGTCGTTCCACTGCTCGCGCTCAGCGGAGTACACGTCCTGCTCGGGGGTGAGGATGCGCACGTCGTCGAGGCCGAGGATCTCGGCGATCGCCGCGTGCATGCGGTCGGCCTCATAGGAGGTGATCGTCAGCTCGCCCTCAGCGCTGCCGGGTTCGATGAGGAAGGACGGCAGCATGCCCATGCCGACGTATTTGGTGAAGCTGCGCTCATCGACCATCGTCATGACGGTGTCGAGGTGCATGAAGGAGCGCTTCTCAGGCATCCGCAGCGCCAGGATCCGGTTGGCGGAGCCTTCGGCGAACAGTCGCTGGGCGAAGCGCTCAACACCGGCAGGCGTCGTCCGCTCGCTCATGCCGATCATCACCGCGCCATCGCCGAGGACGAAGATGTCCCCGCCCTCGGTCGTCGCGACGCCGGACTCGCCGCCAGCCGACCAGCGTTTGAAGTCCTCTGCGCTGAACCGGGGGTGGAAGCGGTAGACGGTTTCGTAGTTGAGGGTCTCTCGTTTGCGGGCCTTCTTGCGCATCGAGTTGACCGTCACGCCGTCATAGACCCAGGCGGAAGCGTCCCGGCTGAAGAGGTGGTTGGGCAGCGGAGTGAGCACGAAGTCGTCGAGGCCGATGTCGGCCAGCCAGATGGACCGCGGCTCCTCGATGCGCTCGAGCGCTTCGCGCTTGGAGATCCCGCCGATCATGTACTGCGTGAGTTCGGCATCGTCCATCGCCTCGAACATCGCCCGCAACGGCTCGACGGCAACCGGACCGAAGACGCGTTCATCGAGCAGGCTGTCGAGCAGATGGGCGCGCGCCCCTTCGACGCTGAGCGATTCGCGCAGCAGACCAGCGAAGATGTGCACGGTGATGGACTCATCGCGCAACGCGTCGACGAAGGCGTCGTGCTCCTGGCGGGCGTGGCGCACCCACAGCACATCGTCGAAGAGCAGATCGTCTTTGTTCGTCGGCGTCAGGCGCTCGAGCTCGAGGCCCGGACGGTGGACGATGACTTCGCGGAGTCGGCCGACTTCAGAGCTGACGTTGAGATCCATGATCTTCCTCACGGTAGATGGGGTATGCGAAAGGCGCGCCGCCGATCAGGCGGGCGCAGGTGCGGAGGTGAGGTGGATAGGGAACGGATGTGCAGATGGTGCAGATGACACGCGCGCAGTGCGCTGCCAGCAGTGCGTCAGCGGATGCGGTCTGCCCTGCACTGCTGGTCGAGAGCAGACAGCCGGTTGCGTTTCAGCCAGCCGATGCGGTGAACTGGCTCACGATTGCGAGTTTAGCCCTAATGTGAGTGCCTATCAAGGAAAAGACAACGGCACCTGCCGCTGTGCGGCCGCTGCTGCCGCAGCATCTGCCGGTGACGACGCCTCGCCGGTGACCACGCCCTGCCGGCGGCGACACGCGGCCGGCGGCGACGCCCGGCCGACGCCCTGCCGTCGGCCGGCTCAGCGGCGGATCGCTTCGAGCCAGTCGTGCGCGGCGGCGAAAGCCTGGGCGGTCATGTCCGGGTCGACGATGACCTTCTCGCCGTCGGCTGAGGGATAGGATCCGAGGAACTGCACGCGGCGGGCGATCCGGTGCACTCCGGTGAGTGCCTCGGCCATCCGCGGCTCGGCGATATGGCCCTGTGCGTCGATGGAGAACTGGTAGAGACCCAGACCGTCGCCGGTGGGCCGGGATTCGATGCGCGAGAGGTTGACCCCGCGGGTGGAGAACTGCTCGAGCAGCTCCAGCAGCGCTCCGGCCCGGTCAGAGGCCAGTGCCGCAACGAGCGTCGTCTTATCGGCCCCGGTCGGTGCGGGCAGTTCGCGCGCGGTGGAGACGAGCACGAAGCGGGTGTCGGCGTCCTTGCGGTCGCCGATGTCGTCGGCGAGCACGGTGAGCCCGTAGCGCTCGGCGGCCAGCGCCGGGCAGATCGCTGCCTGGTAGTCGACCTCGCCGGTGCCGAGGTCCCGGGCGGCTGCTGCAGTCGAGGCGGCGGGAATGTAGTGGGCCGCCGGCAGGTGGTCGGACAGCCAGGCGCGGGTCTGGGCTTCGGCGTGTGGGTGGGTGGAGAAGGCACGCACCTCGTCCACGCCCACCCCCGGCCCGGCGGCGAGCACGAAGCGCACCCGCACGACGGTTTCGGCGATGATCTGCAGCCGCCCGTGCTGGGTGAGCGCATCGAGGGTGGCCGGCACGCCGCCTTCGAGCGAGTTCTCGATCGGCACGACCGCAGCGCCGAGTTCGCCGGCGGCCACAGCGGCGAGGGCCGCATCGGCCCCGCGCATCGGCACTCGGGCGGCGTCGGTGCGCCCGCGCGCCTCCAGCAGCTGCAGGAGGGCGGCCTCGGTGAAGGTCGCCTCGGGGCCGAGATAGCCGAAGGACAGGGTCACGGTGCGGTCTCCTTTCGGGGCGCGTCAGTGCGCGGTGCCGGTGGTGCGGGTGGTGCCGCGCCCGAGGCGGTGGCGGGCGCGGCGTGCCCGGCGCACGGTGAGTGCCCGCAGCACGTCGCGGTACTGGGCGGCCCGGTGCAGCTGAGCTCTGAGGTCTCGGCCGGTGACCCGGTGGTGGAGGTCGCATTCGACCTCTGTCACGCGCAGCCCGGCGTCGAGCACGTCGATCGTCATCGCGGTCTCGACACCCCAGCCGGCGGCGAACGGCAGGGCGGCGTCGAATGCCTCACGGCTCAGACACCGCATGCCGGATAACGGCTGGGTGGCCTCGAAGCCGGTGAGCCCGGCGATGCCCTTCTTCGCCAGCCCGACGACGAACCCGAATCCGCCGCCGGCGCGCTTTTGCGGCGGAAGGATCGCGATCGTCATATCCGTTTCACCAGCCAGCACCGGGACGGTCAGCGGCGCGGTCTCGACAGCGGAGTCCTCTAAGTCGGCGTCGATGAACAGCAGCGCCCGGTGCGCAGCCTGCTCACCGGTGGCCGCATCGGTGATCTCGCGGTTGCGCACGGCGAAGGCGCCGGTCATCATCGCTGCGGCCTTGCCCCGGTTCTTCCGGTGCACGAGCACCTGCGCCCCGGCCTGCCGGGCCAGGCTCGCGGTGTCGTCGGAGGAACCGTCGTCGACGACGATGACGAGATCGACGCCGGGGATCTGCCGGGTCGCGGCCACGGTCGCGGCGATGCGCTCAGCTTCGTCCTTGGCCGGGATGATCGCGGCAACGGACTGCGGTGCAGTCATCGGATTCTGCCTCCTGACGCAGGTGGTGTCTCAGCGGATTCTGTGCTGGCGGGTCGGGACTCAGCGGTGCCGAGCTCAGCGGATCGTGAGCTGGCGGGAGACGACGCCGGCCTTGGCGCGGCGTTCGTCGTAGTCGAGGCTGCCGGACTCGTTCATCGCGGCATCGAGCTTCTTAGCGAACTCGCCCAGCGGCTCTTCGACCGCATCGGGCTGGGTGTTATCGGGCAGCTCCCAGACGGGGATGACGATGCCGTGAGCGCGGAAGCAGCCGAGGTAGCGGCCGAGCCCGGACACGGTGTTCTCGCCGCGGGCGTGCAGGCGGGCCAGGCCGTTCATGACGGTGTCCTCGTCCTGCATCTGCGCCCAGCGCAGGTAGATGTGCCCGCCCATCTCGGTCCAGTAGGCGGAGTCGGCGGAGACGAGCTTCTCGGTCGGGCTGATCGACTCGTTGGCCTGTTCGAGCGCACCGGCGAGGTCCTCATCGCGGTGCTCGGGATCATCGGCGAGCCAGTAGTCGAAGGTCTCCTGCACGCTGACGGTGAAGGGAGCAGAGGTGTCGAGGATGTCCTGCAGGCGCGGGCCGGAACCGGGGTTGGCGTCGGCCTCGGCGTAGGTGCCGGGATCGGCGCCCTTGACCTTGAGGATCGCTGCGGCGATGTCGCGGGAGGGATCCGGGGAGGCGACCGGGACCTGCATGCCGGCCATGATGACGCCGTCCTGGCGGTGCAGCGCCTGCCAGGCCGCCGGCAGCAGCGAGGCGATGACGATCTCGTCACCGCCGTGCTCCTCGTTCAGCTTCGCAGTCGCGGTCGCGGCGGGCACGAGTTCGCGCAGACACACGAGGTCGGCTTCGAACGGCAGGCCCTCAAAGGGGCGTTTGACGAAGCCGGCGGCCTGCTGCTTGGCCAGGCGCTTGGCGATGAGCTCTTCCTTGGACTTCTTGGACTTCTTTCCCATGCCGGTCAGTGTATCGCCCGCAGCCGGTGCCGATATCGTGGGTCTCATGGCCCTCCTCCACTCCGGACTCCACGATTCCGCCGTCGCCCAGCGCCATCTGCGCTACGCCCAGCGGCTCGTCGACTCCGGCTACAGCTTCGACCTGCTCACTGCCGATGATCACGGCCCCGCTGCCGAGGTGCTGCGGGCTGCCGAGGCGACCGGAGCCTCGGGCGCGGACTTCACCTTCCTGCCGCAGGACTCCGGGCTCATCGCCCGGTCCGCCGACGGGCAGATCGCCGCCGTGCTCGCCGTCACCGCCGTGAGCTTCGACAACGGCCAGGCGCTGCTCATCCGGGCGCTGGCCACCGCTGAGGAATTCCGCTCGCAGGGGATCGCGACGGTGCTGGCGGGCATGGCCCCGCAGGTGCTCTCGGCCGCCGGGCTGCCGACCCGCTGCCTGCTCGTTGCCGCCGCTCCCGAGGCGCGGGCGACGTTCGCACACCGAGCCGGGTTCCGGGTGCTCACCCCGGGCTCGGAGCTGCCTGTCGACCTCGGCGGGATCGACACTGACGTCTTCGGTGACATCGGCGACCGATGCTGGTGCCTGAAGGAAGTGAAGTAGGAGGCTCATTGGCCCGTGTGACCAGGGATGACAGCCGCGGTTGACCCTCCTGTGAGGGGAGACCGGAGACTGGACCCATGATGAAGATCGGTGAGTTCGCACAGGCGACAAGCCTCAGCGTCAAGGCGCTGCGGCACTATGACGAGACCGGGCTGCTTGTTCCGGCCGAGACCGACCCGGTTACCGGGTATCGACTCTACGCTGAGGAACAGGTGCGTGACGGGGCTGTCATCTGCCAGCTGCGGCGGGCCGGGGTTCCGCTGGCCCAGGTCCGGGCGGCGGTGGACAGCGGCGACCCGGTCGCGGTGCTGCGTGCGTATGAACAGCAGCTGGTGGCCGAGCGGGCCGTGCAGGATGCTGCGATCGCCGCCTCGCATACGATGCTCGACTGTTTCGCCCGCCCGGTGCCGGTGAGCGAGAGGCGCTGCCCGCCGCTGCCCTATGCCGGACGGATCATCCGGGTGGCCTCCGAAGCCGAGGCCGAAGCCCTCGATGACGACGTCGCTTCGACTGGGTTCGAAGAGCTCTACCGAGAGCTCACTGCTGCCGGGCACACACCGACTGGGGCGATGTGGACAGGGATGCGCGAGGGCCCACGCGCCTCGCTGGAAGTGCTGCTGTGCTGGGCGGTCGCGCAGCCGCTGCCTGCCGGCTGGGGTGGTGATCGCACGGAGGTCGGCCAGCTGCCGGAGCGCACAGAGCTGGTCGCCGAATGGGATCTGAGCGAACCGATCGACCTGCCGGAAGACACGATGCACCCGGCAGCGCTGGCCCTGTTCGATGCGATCGCTGCTCGCGGCCTGCAGGTGACCGAGCAGGCCGTGCGTCAGCAGGTGCGCTACGACCTCGATCCGCCGGTGCTCGAGCTTTCTCTGCCCGTATCAGCCTGAACCGGTCAACGGGTTCTGAGGCACAGAAGCCTGGGCGTTTCGAGCACTTCTGACGGAGAATGAGGATATGGCTGGAACAACGAAACGTGACCGATCCTCGCAGCGGCGCGACGCCGTTGTCTTCCCTGCCGAGGCGACGCTCTCCGCGACTCAAGCAGCCGACGTGCTCGGTGTCAGCCGCATGACGGTCGTGCGGCTCATCGACCGGGGCGAACTCCGTGCAGACACCAGCTCGGTGCATCCCCGCATTCCAGCATCGGAGGTGAAGCGCTACCAGACCGGATTCCGCCTCCGACAGCGCGAAGCGATGGCTGAGCTTGCCGAGGACTTCACCGCATCCATGCCTGCCGACCGGGTGATCGAAACACGGTGAGCTCGACCAAGCCGCCTCGGCCCCGACTGTGATGTCAGTCGCGACTCAGGTCCGGTTGGAATAGCCACTGGACACCGACTGTTTGCACCAGCGCCTCGCTCGCCCACTCTGACAGGAGACCGCATGCCCGCAGCTGAGCGCCGCCCGCACGGCGCCACCTCAGCCACCGCCTCGGCTGCGGCACCGACGAACCCGCGCGTCGCCAAGCTCGCCGTGTTCGCCCTGGCGATCGGCGCCTTCGGCATCGGCACCGCCGAGTTCGCCACGATGGGCCTGCTGCCGCAGATCGCCGAGGGCCTTGACGCCTCAATCACCCACGCCGGTCATGCGGTGTCGCTGTATGCGCTCGGCGTCGTCGTCGGCGCACCGGTCATCACTGCGTTGGCGGCCAAGATGGACCGCCGATGGCTGCTGCTGAGCCTCATGGTCGTCTTCATCATCGGCAGCGTCGGCTCGACCCTGGCCCCGACGATGAACCTCATGCTCGTCTCCCGGTTCATCACCGGTCTGCCGCACGGGGCCTTCCTCGGTGTCGGCGCTGTCGTCGCTGCAACCCTGGCACCTGCGCACCGCAAAGGCACCGCGATGGCCCGGGTGATGCTGGGCCTGACGATCGCGAACATCTTCGGCGTGCCGGCCGCTGCCGCGTTGGGCACGGAGTTCGGCTGGCGGGTCGCCTACGCCCTCGTCGCGTTCATCGGACTGCTGACTCTGGTGGCCGTGTTCTTCCTCGTCCCGCAGACCGCGCCGGCTGCCGCGCCGTCGATCCGCGGTGAGCTGCGCACCATGAAGCGCCCGCAGGTGATCCTCACCCTCATCGCCGGTTCGGTGGGATTCGGCGGAATGTTCGCCCTCTACACCTACATCGCCCCGGCCCTGACCGAGCTCACCGGGCTGCCCGCCTCGCTGATCCCGTGGGTGCTCGTATGCTTCGGCGTCGGCATGACCGTCGGCACCTTCGTCGCGGGCCCGCTGGTCGACCGGTCGATCGAACGCTCGGCTGCTATCGGGCTCGTCGGCCTGGGCGTCGTGCTGCTGACCTTCGGGCTGTTCGCCCATGTGCCGGCCGTGGCGATCGGCTGCGTGTCGGTCATCGGCATCTTCAGCTCGCTGTTCGTCACTGCCCTGCAGGCCAGACTCATGCGCGAATCCCACGACGCACCC
>NZ_JBHMAU010000124.1:0-21117 GCF_042429315.1 Brevibacterium otitidis
AAGCCCGGTTGGGTCGATTGACACCAATCGAGTACGAAGCAATCATAGAGTCACCTGCCCTCGCAGCGTGACAATCAAACTGTCACCAATCCCTGCATCAGTCCCCCAGTCGGTCAGTGGTGGCTGGCGTACCGCTATGAACTCTCCACCACACTCGGAGCGATCCACCCGCTGGGACCCGGTGGATGCAGCCGTGTTCGTCCGGCTGGATGACCCGCGGTGCCGGTTCGTCGGAGTCTGGCTCAAGCGAGACGATGTAGAGGTGGTCGAGCCAGGCGGCAGAACCACAGCGTAGAGAAACCCCACCGACCCCTGTCTGCGAACTGGGATCGATGGGGTTGCCCGACGGCATCGGCTTAGATTCTCGGGAAGCGGCGCTTCTCGTCGAACGGTTCGACCCTGAACATGTCTACCCCGCGAGCCTTCAGCCCTTCAAGCACACGTTCGCTGACGATCCACGCATAGCTGTGAGTCTTCTCTCGCCAGGCATACGAACTGATCTCGCTCGTCCCCTCGGTGTTCTCGGCAAATCCCACGTAGCCCTCGACTCGCCCTTCGTTCAGACTGTAAAGGTCAACATCGAACGTTGAGCACCCTGTCACATCGAGCTCAGCCACTGCATCGGCAAAACGCTGGGACACAAGCGTCGGAGGGCCACCCCAGAGAATATCCCCGCGGCGCTTGCCGCGACTGTTCGTGTTGCGCTCGAACCACACAGGAAACGGGATCTCGTCAAGCTTCCCGTCAGCTATGACATCGAACACCTCTCGCCCATCCTCAAGCGTCGGAGAGCCCAGGTCCGGACGGCCCTCCCACGTCGTATGAATCCAGAAGTCCCGCTGAGAACTCAGCGGCTTGATTTTATACCATGTAGTCACATTAGCTCCTTCCGTTAACACCGATAATACTTTTTATAAGCGTTGTGCATTTTAGTGCGCTTATCCAGAATGTCCTTTTTACTTCGTTGCTTCTCGAAAAACACATCCCATTCATTATTGTACTTCCTCGCTAAGCTCTGATGGTTGTTCTTCAGGCCTTTAGTCGAGTTCCACCATTCGGCATACTTGGGGTCGTGTATATTAATCCCCGCCTTTTTGAAATGGTACTCAAACTTCACCGGCATAGTGTGGTGAGCTTGGCAGTGCTTAGGGTTCTTGCCCGTGCGCACAATCAGATTGTGCCGCAGATTGGATTTAGTGTAAGAGCGATACGTTGCCTTCTTCGGCTTATCGACCTTCTTTACCTTCTTGGAGCCGAACATCTTGCTGGCGATCCGCTTTGCCGCCTGCTTCGCAGCAGCCGATGATGCGGCACGCACGACAATCGGAACCGCAATACGCAATCCAGCGATGACAACTGGAACGAACCAAACCGGGTCGGCAATCACAGGATACTGAGCACCTGCATGATTGACGTGCTGGACGAGCTCGTCGCCTTCGACCGTGAACGACGTCTCGATATCGGCACCAGAGGCATCCACCGCCCAGGGCGAGCCGAACGCGCCGATCACACCGCCTTCACTGTCGGTTACCGCTACAGTGCCGGTTGCCGCGTCCACGTCAACGCTGGCACCTTCGGGAAGTGTCAACGGGAAGCGGTACTCTGTCGGAGCCTGCTCGGATTCGATCGTGATGATTGATCGAACGCTGGCGTCGATATCGGGGTTGGCAGAAGTGTCCACCTGCTGAACCGCGAGGCTGAAGTCGCCATCGGAATCAGCATAGACGGCAGTCCCATCGGCTGTTACGTCGGCGGTGGCGCTGTCAGCCGGAAGGTCGATGCCAATGGTTTGGTCATCTGCGGTCGGCGAAAGCACCGGGTCGTTCGATGTCGCAGGGGCAGAGATATCTGAATGATCGGCTTCGCCGACGCGGATTGGGGCAGCATCGGGCAGTTCGTCGAGGTATTCGTGCTCGACAGAGAGGGCTTCCGCCGCCGCTGCATTGGGCTCGGCCGCTTGAGCAGGAAGCTCGGCACCCGAGACGACGACTGCAGCCGTGAGCAGGCCGGCGACGTACTTGAGTGTTTTCAGGCGCGCCCTACCGAAAAGGGATCGGGACAAGGTTTACTCCTTGGGTTCGTGCGAATAAGCAGACTTGCGCTGCAATGAGATTTGATCGCACGAAGATGCGGTTTGGGCCACCGCCACACACGCCGTGATCGATTTGTTACATCAGCGCTGCAATCGCGCGCACGGTCATTCCGGCTACGACCGCAGCCCCGGCACCTCAGCGACCTGCTGCTGGTGCTGGCTGCGCAGCAGTTTCTTGTCGAGCTTGCCCACTGAGGTGCGGGGCAGCTCCTCGCAGAAGATGACGTCATCGGGCAGCTGCCATTTGGCGAAGCGGTCGGAGAGAACCTCCAGGACGCTGTCCTTCGTCACACCGCCTTCGCGGGCGACGACGTAGGCGACTGGGCGCTCATCCCACTTCGGATCAGGAACCGCGATGACCGCGGCCTCGGCGACCTGCGGGTGGTCGAGCAGCGCGTTCTCCATGTCGATCGAGGAGATCCACTCGCCGCCGGACTTGATGACGTCCTTGAGGCGATCGGTGAGCTTGAGGTAGCCCTCCTCGGTCAGCAGACCGGCATCGCCGGAGCGCCACCAGCCGTTCATGAACCTCTCGGCGCTGTCATCGAGGTTGTGGTAGCTGCTCGTGATCCAGGGTCCGCGGAAGAGGACCTCGCCCTGTTCACCGGCCGGCACCTCGGCACCGGCCGGGTCGACGATCTTGACGTCGATGCCGCTGACCGGCAGGCCCTGGTAGCGCTGCAGGTCCCACACCTCGTCCTCGCTGAGCTCCATGGCGGGCTTGAGATGCCAGTTGACGGTCACCAGCGGCGTCGTCTCGGTCGCACCGTAGGCGTGGATGACCTTGACGCCGGTGAGGTCGGTCAGCCCCTTGAGCAGCGCCAGAGGTGGTTCGCTGGCACCGGAGACCACCCGGGTACGGGAGAGATCCGGCGGGGTGTCGAGGGCCTTGAAGTGCTCGAACAGCGGAGTCAGCAGGGCCGGTGCTGCATTGGCGACGGTGACGCCGAAACGGGTGAACCCCTCGGCCACCGGGGTGATATCCGTGGCGGCGAAACGGCCCGGCAGCACCACACCGGCACCGGCGGCCAGCGCCGTCTGCGGGAATCCCCAGGAGATGACGTGGAACATCGGCGTGATCGGCATGACGACGTCGGTGTAGTCGACCTGGAGGGCGGCCAGTGAGGCCATCGTGTGCAGGTACATGCCGCGGTGGGAGTAGAACACGCCCTTGGGCTTGCCTGTCGTGCCGGTGGTGTAGCCGGCATAGGCGGCAGTGTTCTCGTCGATGACCTGCCAGTCGTAGTCTGTCGGCTTGCCGGAGATGAGCTCCTCATAGGAGTACACGTTCTCCAGGCTCGTCTCGATCTCAGAAAGCGGCTTGTCGGTGAGCACCACCCAGCCCTTGACGTAGGTCGAGGGGGCGAACGCCTCGGCCAGCGGCAGCAGCGATTCGCCGACGAAGACCCAGTCGGTCTGCGAATGGTTGACGACATAGGCGAGGTCGGGAACCGCCAGGCGCAGATTCAGCTGCAACATCGTCGCCGCCACGCACGGCACGCCGAAGTACAGCTCGAAGTGGCGGCGGGAGTTCCAGTCCATCACGCCGACGGTGCTACCGGCACCGATTCCGAGCTCATCGAGGGCGTGGGCGAGCTGGCTGATGCGCCCGTACTCTTCGCCGTAGTCCGACTGGTGCCACTGCCCGGCGAGATCGTGGTAGGTCACCGGTGCATCGGAGAACGTCCGGTTGGCATGCCGGAGGAAGGTGGTGAGGTTGAGCTGGTAGTCATCGCCCATGGTCGAGCGGTTGCCGGTGAGCACAGGTGTGGTCCTTTCAGGTGTCACAGCGGCGGGTGGGGATCAGCGGCCGCAGAATTCCGGGGTGCGCTTAGCGAGGAACGCGGAGACGCCCTCGGCGGCATCGGCGCTGTCCTTGAGCATGTCCTGGCCGGTGGCTTCGCGATTCAGGGCGGCGTCGAGCTGGTGGAGGGTCGCCTGATTCACCGCCCATTCGGTCTCACCGAGCGCCAGAGTGGGGCCGGCTGCGAGCTGGGCGGCGACCTCCTGCGCGCGGGTGAGGTACGCCTCGGGCGTGGTCACCTCAGTCGCCAGGCCCCAGTCGAAGGCCTGGGCGGCGTCGACCTTCTCGCCGGTCAGGGCCATGCGCAGGGCGCGGTGGCGGCCGGCCGAAGCGGCGACGAGCGCGGTCGAGCCGCCGTCTGGCATGAGCCCGATGCGGGTGAAGGCGAGCATGAGGTAGGACTTCTCGCTCATGATGACGTAGTCGCAGATGAGAGCGAAGGAGCAGCCCACACCGGCGGCCGGGCCCGAGACGGCGGCGACGGTGGGCACGCGCAGGTCGCGGATCTTGCCGATCGCCTCGTTGATGACGTCGAGGCCGACGCCCTTGATGTCGCCGTCGGTCATCGCCGAGACGTCAGCGCCGGAGCAGAAGGCCCGCTCATCACCGGTGAGGATGACGGCGCGGGCCTCATCAGCGGCGCGGTCGAGAGCGGCGTTGAGGGCGATGACGGTGTCGCGGGTCAGCGCGTTGAGCGCCTGCGGCCGATTGAATCGGATCGTCATGACGCCGGATTCGAGGGTGACGTCGAGCTCCTCAGCCATGGGTGTCCTCCTGGATGTTGAGAATGACTTTGCCGATCACCGAGCGGTTCTCGAGTTCGGCGATCGCCACTGCTGCCTGGTCGAGGCTGAAGCGGGCGTGGATGTGGGGGTTGAGCTGGCCGCCTACGAGGTATTCGCGCAGGTGGGCCCACTGCTTCTGGGCCATGAGCGGGTCAGATGGGAGGGCTGCTCCCCAGCCGACACCGGCGACGGAGATGTTATTCAGCAGCAGCCGGTTGACCTTGACCTCGGGGATGGAACCGGCGGTGAAGCCGAGCACGAGCAGCGTGCCGAAGGTCGTCAGACAGCGCAGCGAGTCGGTGAAGCGGTCGCCGCCGACGGGGTCGACGACGAGGTCGACGCCGCGCGGGGCGATGGCCTTGACGGCGTCTTTGAAGCCGTCGGCGCGCACGACGTGCTGGGCGCCGAGCTCGGTGGCCATCGCAGCCTTCTCGTCACTGGAGACCACCGCGATGACCTCAGCGCCCATCGCCAGGGCGATCTGCACGCAGGCCGAGCCGAGGCCGCCGGCGGCACCGTGGATGAGGACGCGCTGGCCGGGCTGCAGATGGCCGCGGGTGCGCAGCGCGAAGTCAGCGGTCAGCACGTTCATCGGCATCCCGGCCGCAGCCTCCAGGGAGACCTCCTCGGGCAGGGGCAGGACCATCGCCTCGGGCGCGGTGGCGAACTGGGCGAAGGCCCCGCTCGGGATGATCGCAGCGACCCGGTCACCGGGGGCGAAACGGGAGGAACGGGATTCGACGACGGTGCCGGCGAGTTCGGAGCCGAGGATGAAGGGCGGTTCGTGCTTGGTCTGGTACTGCCCGTAGGTCTGGAGCAGCTCGGGGAAGGTGACCCCGGCGCAGGCGACCTCGATGAGGACTTCGCCCTCGACCGGGGACGGTGCGGGTGCGTCCTGCAGCTCGACTGCATCCGGGCCGTCGAGGCGGGTGACGTGGATGGCCTTCATACTCTCCCTCTTCGCCGTGAGACTTCTGTCGGCAGGGCGCGTGCACCCTTGCCACGGTCGATGCCGGCGGCTAGATTGAAACCGGTATCGAACGATTGTTCAGCAGACTACCGGCTTGATCTGTCTCACACAAGAAGCATAGAAGAGGCGAGACGCGAAGCCTGCGAGGAGTGAGATGAACCGTCACCATCAGTCCCAGGTCACCCCCTATATCGCCCACACGGCCGAGCTGACCCGCGAGCTCATCGAGGCGCTCGTGGCCACCGGCGACGAGGCCGCGCTCGCCGCACGGGTCGGTGAGCTGGCCGGGCAGCTGCAGGCGCTGGCCGCCGATCCGTCGCAGGCGGCACCGGCGCGCGGGGCCCGGGACTCCTATCTGCCCAACGACCGCAGCCCGGTGACCTCGCTGCGCAATCCGATCGCCCCGCCGATGGAGCTCAGCTACGCTGACGGCCGCGCCGAGGGCACGGTGACGCTGAGCGCCCCGTATGAGGGCCCGCCGGAGCGGGCGCACGGCGGGGTTGTGGCGATGCTGCTCGATCACGTGATGGGCGCTGCTGCCAACACCGATGCCCCGCCGCCGGCGCTGACCCGGATGCTGTCGATCGACTACTTCGACGGCACTCCGCTCGGCACCGAGGTCACCGTCGTCGCCTGGGTCGACCGGGTCGAGGGCCGCAAGAAGCACCTCGTCGGCGAGATCCGGCACGACGGGAAGGTCTGTGCGCGCTCGACCGGGCTGTGGATCGAGCTGCCGGCCGAGGTGTACGAGAAGGCCTTCGCCGAGGCGGGACTCGCCCCGGAATCATTCGCCTGATACCCCGAGTGTGACCCCGGTCGCAGAGGCCGGTGGGCGGCTGGCTACAGTTGAGCTCGGTCACACTCACTGCACCGCTGACGAAGGAATCCACATGAACGACGCAGTCATCGTCGCCGCCCGCCGCACCCCGACCGGTAAGCGCGAAGGCGTGCTCTCCGGCATCCATCCTGCTGACCTCTCCGCCCTTGTCATCGAGGACCTCGTCACGACCACCGGCATCGACCCGGTCGTCCTCGACGATGTCATCTGGGGCAATGTCACCCAGGCCGGTGAGCAGACCGGTGACATCGCCCGCACCGCAGCGCTCTCCGCCGGCCTGCCGGAGTCGGTGCCCGGCGTCACGGTCGACCGCCAGTGCGGTTCGTCCCAGCAGTCGGTGCACTTCGCCGCCGCCGGGCTCATCGCCGGTCACTACGATGCCGTCATCGCCGGTGGTGTCGAGTCGATGTCGCGCAACCCGATGGGCTCCTCGCTCATGGGCAAGAGCCCCTACGGCGAGCGCTTCCTCGCCCGCTACGACGGCGTGTTCCCCAACCAGGGGATCGGTGCGGAGATGATCGCCGAGCAGTGGGGATTTGACCGCACTCAGCTCGATGAGTTCGCCATCGAATCCCATGAGCGGGCAGCCGCGGCCACTGATGCGGGTGCCTTCGAGTCGCAGATCGTGCCGGTCGAGACCGAGCACGGCACCATCACCGCCGATGAGGGCATCCGCCGTGGCGGCACCGTCGAGGGCCTCGCGAAGCTCAAGACCGTCTTCCGCGAAGACGGCGTCATCACCGCCGGCAACGCCTCCCAGATCTCCGACGGTTCGGCAGCCCTGCTCATGATGACCTCAGAGAAGGCCCGCGAGCTCGGGCTCAAGCCGATCGCCCGCGTGCACACTGCGGTGCTGGCCGGAACTGATCCGGTCATCATGCTCACCGGCCCGATCCCGGCGACCCAGAAGGTGCTCAAGCGCTCAGGTCTGTCGATGTCGGACATCGGCGTCTTCGAGGTCAACGAGGCCTTCGCCTCGGTGCCGCTGGCCTGGGCCAAGGATCTCCAAGCCGATACGACGCTCATGAACCCCAACGGCGGTGCGATCGCCCTCGGCCACCCGCTCGGCGGCTCGGGCGCCCGTCTCATGACGACGATGGTCCACCACATGGCCGACAAGGGCATCAAGTACGGCCTGCAGACGATGTGCGAAGGCGGCGGCCAGGCCAACGCCACCATCCTCGAACTCCTCTGATCCCGACCGCGAGGCAGTGGCTGGAATCCCAGCCACCGCCTCGGGAACGGGTCCTTCACCGGCGACGGCCGGGGCGACACGACTGCCCCGGCCGTCGTCGTGTTCAACGGTCGGTGGCGGCCATCTGTCTCAACTGTGTCTCAGGCCACAGAAAGTTCTTGAAAACTGGCTGAACAATCATTAACTTGATACTGACGTCAACTTCAGCTGACGCCGCGGCGCCCGCACCAGCGGGCGGCGAACCGTGATACGAACCGAGGTGACACTGGTGTCCAGGCTCAACGTGCTGCTCGACAGATCCCTGTCAATCCTCACCGCGATCGCCGTCGTGCTCATGATGGCCCACATCGTCATCCACGCGCTGTCGCGGTTCCTGTTCAACGCCCCGATCTTCGGCACCAATGAGATCGTCGCGTTCTGGTACCTGCCCTTCGTCGCCCTGCTCGGCATCCCAGCCGCACAGTTGCAGAAGGAGCACATCACCGTCTCGCTGCTCAGCGACCGGCTCGCTCCGCTGCCGCAGGCGATCATGAAGATCTTCGGCTACGCCCTCGGCGCGCTCGTGAGCATCGGCTTCGCCTGGTTCGGGCTGAAAGAGGCGTTCAAGCGCATGGACATGGGCGCGACCGCAGGTGTCACCGACATCATCGCCTGGCCGGTGTACTTCCTCGTCCCGGTCGTGTTCGTCATGCTCGCCGCGCTGTTCGTCGTCGACATCGTCATCACCGCCCGCACCCGCAATCCCGAGGTCAATCCGCTCACCGGTGAGACGGCCGAACGGGACATCGAAGAGACCATCATCTGAGGCAGGCCATGACCATCTCGCCTACGCAGCTGCTGCCCGCCGACAAGAAGGCCGAGGCCCGCGCCGCCCAAGCCGCCCGCACCGGCCGCGGCAGCTGGCTCACCCTCGGCATCGGACTTGCGCTCTTCGCCGGCTGCCTCGCCGGGCTGTTCACCAGCCCCACCGGCCCGATCGCCGGCATGTGGTGCATCGCGATGATGCTCATCCTGCTGTTCCTTGCCGTGCCTGCTGCGCTCGCGCTCGCGGTACCCAGCCTCATCGGCGTCTACGCGCTCTCCGGCATCCCGGCGACCGTCAACATCCTCTCGACCTCGCCGTTCCACACCGTCTCGCAATGGTCGTACTCGGTGCTGCCGATGTTCATCTTCATGGGCATGCTGCTGACCCAGTCGGGGCTGACGTCGAAGATCTACCGGACTGCCGATCACTGGTTCTCGTGGCTGCCCGGCGGCATCGGCATCGGCACGACCGCCGCCGGCGCGGGCCTGTCCTCGGTGTCCGGCTCGACGATCGGCATGACGTATGCGCTCGGCCGGGCCGGCATCCCCGAGATGCTGCGTGCCGGCTATGACCGCCGGGTGGCGGTGGGCACCGTCATCGTCGCGGGCCTGCCCGGCAACCTCATCCCGCCCTCGATCCTGCTCGTCGTCTATGCCGGCATCGCCTCGGTGCCGGTCGGCCCGCAGCTCATCGCCGGCACCCTGCCGGGCATCCTGCTGGCCGTCACCTTCGGCATCTTCATCTTCCTCCTCGGCCTCTTCGCCCCGGCCCTGGTGGGCAAGGGCAGGGACACCGGCGCCGAGGTGGTGGCATCGACCTGGCAGGACCGGTTCCGTTCGCTTGGCGACATCTGGGGCTTCCCGCTCATTCTCATCGTGCTCTTCGGCGGCATGTTCTCCGGTGCCTTCACCCCGACTGAGGCCGGTGCAGCCGCCGCGTTCGCAGCCCTGCTGCTGTGCCTGCTCTACACGCGGAAGGACAAGCCGCTGACCCGTGTGGGCCAGGCGGCGATCTCGACGGTGAGCGCAACCGCGACGATCTTCTTCATCATGATCGGTGCGGAGATGCTGACGAAGCTGCTGGCCATCACCGGGCTGGCGCCGATGATCACCGGATTCATCACCGACCTCGGGCTCTCGCGGATCAGCTTCCTGCTCGTGCTCGTCGTCGTCTACCTCATCATGGGCATGTTCTTCGACACCCTGTCGATGATGCTGCTGACGATCCCGATCCTGCTGCCGACCCTCGAGGCGATGGACGTCTCGGCGCTGTGGTTCGGGGTCTTCGTCGTCCTGCTGGGCGAGCTCGGCATGATCACCCCGCCGGTGGGCATCCTGTCCTACATCGTCCACAACATCACGAAGGCGCCGGAGGTCAACCTCGGGCACACGATCACTCTCAAGGACGTATTCACCGCCCTGCTGTGGTTCCTGCCGATCGCCGTGCTGTTCCTCGCCCTCATGATCCTGTTCCCGGAGATGGCGACCTGGCTGCCGGCCCAGATGAACCCAGCCGGCGGCTGACGACGACTTCCCGACCCAGCCGTTCGGTCTGCTGCCACCCGGTGCCAGACCCCGACCCACACCGCCGGCGGCGCTGCCGGCACAGCCTGCCGGGGCTTGACCCGGCGCAGCAAGAGAAGGAGACTCTCGTGACAACCCACCTGATGAAGACGCGGCGGGCGCAGGCCACTGGTGCCCTGGCTGCCGGCGCCGCACTCACACTGACACTGGGCGCCTGCGCCGGCAGCGCCGGCGGGGGCGGCGGAGGCGAAGGCGGCGGCGACGGCTTCGAGTACGGCGCCGACCAGTCCGAAGTCGATGAGCTCATCAAGGACCTCGACCCGGTCACCATCAAGTACCAGCCCTCGTCGGCCAGCGCGGAGTCGGTCATGGCCCCGACGGGCACCGTGTTCAAGGAGATCGTCGAGGAGCGCTCCGGCGGGAAGATCACCGTCGACATCATCTGGGGTCAGGCGATCGCCTCCTACGCCGAGGTGCATGACGCCCTGGCCGACGGCCGCGTCGACGTGGCCTACACGCTGCCGGGCTACTTCCCCGATGAGTTCCCCGTCATCGATGCGATCGGCACCGCGATGGCCGACCAGCCCTCCTCCCCGTTCGCCGGTGAGCTGGTGACCAACGCCGTCGGCAGCGACATCGCCTGGCAGATCCCGGAGGCGATCGAAGAGTACGAGTCCAAGGGCCTCGTCCCGCTCACGCCGTTCGCCGCCTCGGGCGGGTACTACAACGTGTGCGCCGAGCCCACCTCATCAGCCGATGACTGGAAGGGCCGCCAGATCCGCATCGCCTCGCAGGCGCAGGCCGCGCAGGTGACGAAGCTCGGCGGCTCGCCGGTCTCGCTGCCGTACCCCGAGACCTACGAGGCGCTGCAGCGCGGCACCGTCGACTGCACGCTCGGCCAGCTCGTGCCCTCGGCCGAGTCGGGCATCTTCGATGTCGCCCCGAACCTCGGCTACACCACCGACCACTCCTTCTCGCGCACCGCCGGCGCCTACCTGGCCGGCCAGAAGTTCAAGGAGCTGCCGCTGGCCTACCAGCAGATCATCTTCGACTCGAATGCGCTGGCCGCCTCCGGCGGCATGAAGGCCGTCATCGACGGCAACGCCGATGCCATCAGCCAGGCGAAGGCAGCCGGCGGTGAGGTCAAGCCGTTCGACGATGACGTGCAGGAGACCGTCGGCGAGTACTCCCAGGAGCTCATCAAGCAGGCCGTCAGCGACGGCAAGCTGAGCCAGGAGAACATCGATGCGATCGCCGAGGCGACCAAGCGCCAGCAGCGCGCGGTCGAGGACCTCGGCTACGTCGACGACGGTGAGACCGGCGACTTCGACGAGTGGTACAACACGGACACCGACTACACCGACTTCGCCAAGCACAACTACGAGAACGGCAAGGCGATGGAGCACCGCCCGAACTGACCGGCCAGCCGCCTGGGCGGCTGAACAGCTGAGCGACACACACGCGCAGCGGTATGTGAGGACTCTCATAGGCCGCTGCGCGTGCGCTGTCCATAGGATGAATGGCATGACACGACTGCCTGCCTCCGGATCATCACCCCGCCCGGCACTCACCCGCCGCCTGCTCGCCACCGCCGCCACCGCCTCGGCGACGGTGCTGCTGGCCGGATGCGCAGGATCGGCCGGCGCCCCGTCGACGAACGGGGCAGGCGCCGGCAGCGGCTTCGACTACGGTGCCGCGCAGGCCGACGTCGATGCGGCACTGGCCGATCTCGACCCGGTGACGATCACCTACCAGCCGACGGCCGCCAGCGAGAAGTCCGTCATGGCTCCCGGCGGCACGGTGCTGGCCGAGGAGATCGAGAAGCGCTCCGGCGGCAAGATCTCCGTCGACATCGTGTGGGGTCAGGCGATCGCCGGCTACACCGAAGTCCACGATGCCCTCGCCGACGGGCGCGTCGATCTGGCCTTCACGCTGCCGGCCTACGACCCGGCCGAGTTCCCCGTCTTCGATGCGATGAGCACCTCGCTTGCGCTGCTGCCGAGCTCCCCGTATGCCGGTGAGCTCGTCGCCAATGCCGCCGGCGCCGAGGTCGCGTGGGGCTCCGATGCGCTGGTCGAGGAGTTCGAAGCGCAGGGGCTGAGCCCGCTCATCCCGCTCATCGCCTCCGGCGGGTACTACACGATCTGCACCGACCCGCTGGAGACCGCTGAGGACTTCGACGGCCGGCAGATCCGGATCGGGTCCTCAGCCCAGTCCGAGCAGATCCAGAACCTCGGTGCGACTCCGGTGTCGCTGCCGTTCCCGGAGACCTATGAGGCGCTGCAGCGCAACACCATCGACTGCGACCTCGGCCAGCTCATCCCGGCCGCCGAATCCGGGATGTTCGACGTCGCCAAGCACATCGCCTACCCGACCGAGCACAGCTTCTCCCGCTCCCCTGGGGCGTATATGGCAGGCAAGACCTACCGCGAGCTGCCGCTTGCCTACCAGCAGGTCATCTATGATGCGATGATCGCCGCCTTCGACGGGCAGATGCAGGTCTCCGTCGGCGGCAATGCCGTGGCAGTCGGGGCGGTCAAGCACGCCGGCGGGACCATCACCGAGTTCCCCGCCGAGGTGCAGAAGGAACTCGGTGAGCAGACGCAGCAGATGAGCCGTGAAGCCGGTGAGCAGGCCGGGCAGGACAGCCTGGCCGATGACATGAGCGCTGCCGGTGAGAAGTGGAGCACGCGGATCGAGGAGCTCGGCTTCACCGACGGCGGCGGGGTTGAGGACCTCGATGAGTGGTACGACGACGGCACCGACTACCGGAAGTTCGGCACCGCCGTGTTCGAGGAGATCTTCACCGAGCACCGGCCGGGGTGAGGCGTTTCGTCCACGTGAGCGAGAGCGAGAATCGGACGATCAGCAGTCTGAGCTAGGCGGCGGACACGCCCAACGTCCGTGCCTCGTCTTAGGCTGACAGGCATGAACACAGGAACTTCTCCACCTCCTTCGAGGTCTGCTCTTCGCAAAGCTGGCTCGATCATGCGCAAGTACATGCGCGGTGAAGCGACCTTGGCAGAATTCCAGGGAGCGATCAGGACGATGCAAGCTCATCGATCCCGCTTCAACCGGCCGATGGTCGATCTGAACACCGAGCTGAGAAGCCTCGCGTCTCAGCTCAGCATCGAAGCCAGCGTGACTCAACGGCTCAAGAGAGAAGCAACAATCGTGGAGAAGCTGTGCATCCGAGAGCCCGGGCTAGATTTCTCAAGAATGCAGGATATTGGCGGTCTACGGGTTGTCGTCGATTCGTTAGCAGAGCTGATCCGGTTCGACACCGCACTCTGCGACCGCTGGTCCGATCGGATCGTGGACCGACGAGACTATGTTTCTCACCCCAGAGAATCCGGTTATCGTGCGATCCATGTCGTGGTCTCAGAATCAGGCCTTCACCTGGAGGTACAGCTGAGATCTAGACGGATGCACGTGTGGGCCCAGATGGTAGAGGGGTTCTCAGGACAAGTCGGGGAGAACTTCAAACAGGATTCAGGAGACCACGTCATTCAGAGGTTTGCCCGCACTCTGTCTGAGCTGTACGCTCATGAGGATGGCGGAACGACTCCGCCAGCGCATTTGAACGCCGAGTTCGAGACCCTGTGGATCCAGGTAGATGCGGCTCTAGGACCGACAGAGGAGACTGAATGAGCGGGATCAAGCATTTCTTGCTCGTCTTTGACCATGCCAAAGACGAGCTCATTGAGCAACTCGACTTCGGCGATGACGCCGAGCGCGCTGTCGAAGAATATGCCGTTCGCGAAGCCAAGTACCGTGATTCGAGCTCAGTCGATATCGTCCTTGTCGGGTCTGACTCGATCGAAACGGTCAAGGTCACACACAGCACGTACTTTGAAGGATTCAATCGAGGATCTAGAAACCGAATCCTGGATAGGTTGTTCTCCAGCTGATGCGCAGGCCGCCCCGCAGCCACGTTGAGCCGGGGTGGCCTAGTATTTCGAGCCGAGGCACGCTGCTACTCCTCGTGGATGAGCGCGAGGAAGTCCGCAGCCGCCCCGCGCAGCCTGTGACCCTTCGCCCACAGCGCGTGCAGCTGCCGGTCGAGCCGGACGTCGTCGGCCACCGGAATCTCGACGAGGCTGCCGGTGCGCAGCTCCGACTCGACGGCCAGCCGTGAGATCGCCGCCGGGGCCAGCCCGGCGAGTGCGGCGACCTTGACGGCGGCGTTCGACGGAAACGCCGCAGCCACCTGCACTCCCCCGGCCGCCGCCAGTGCCGCGTCGATGACGCCGCGGGTGCCTGAGCCCTCCTCCCGGACCACGAGCGGACGTGCCGCCAGTGCGGTGGCGGACACGACCTCGGGACCGGCCCACTGCGCCGCGATGGCGGGTGTGGCGACGATGACCAGCGAGTCGGTGCCGATGAGACGCGCGGTGAGGTCCTCGGGCACCTCAGCCGATTCGATCAGCCCGATGTCGCAGCTGCCCTCGCGGACCGTGGCGCACACGGCTGTCGTATTGCCGATGCTCATGCCGACATCGGCGTTGGGGTGGGCGGCGCGGAAGCGCTCGAGCCAGCGCGGCAGCAGATGCTCGGCGATCGTCATCGACGCGCTCACCCGCACGCGCGCGCCGACCTCCCGGCGCAGTGCAGCCATCCCGGAGAGCAGGTGATCATAGCCGGTCATGATCTCGGCGGCCCAGGCTGCCAGCGCCTGCCCCTGCGGGGTGAGGGTGGTGCCGCGCGGGCTGCGGTTGAGCAGCGGGATGCCGGATTCGCGTTCGAAGGTGCGCAGCATCCGCGAGGCGTTGGGCTGCGCGAGGTCGAGAGCGCGGGCGGCCTGCCCGATCGAGGTGGTGTGCCGATCGAGCTCGACGAGCAGGGCCAGCACCTGCGGGTCAGGCAGGCGGCCGGCTGGCGGGCGCACGGCATCGAGCGAGGTCATGGTCTCAAGTGTGCGCCCGAAGCCCGGTCATATCAAGTTCATATGAGGGTGGGACGGAACTGGGGTCTACTGACCTGCCGCCTGTTCCCCCAGAGTTGAGGCATGGCAGAACACAGCGACTCGACGACGAACCGGGCAGGCGCGACCGCCGTCCCGGCCCGCCCATCCCAGACCGCCCCGGCCGCCCCGCATGGGCCGGGCCGCAGGCTCACCGACCACCGCCTCGGAAAGTTCCTCCCCGGGCTGCTCGTGTGTGCGGCGGCCACGCCGGTGGCGATGGGGATCGCGCACTTCGTGCCGCTGGCCTCCGCGCTGCTCATCGCGATCATCCTCGGCATCGTGCTGCGCAATGTCATGGGCGATCTGCCGGCGTCGTGGGCTGCGGGTATGCAGTTCTCGTCGAAGAAGATCCTGCGTCTGGGCATCATCCTGCTCGGCGCGCAGCTGGTGCTCGGTGACATCATGTCGCTGGGCTGGAAGATGATCCTCGTCGTCATCGCCGTCGTCGCCATCGGCATGCTCGGCACGATCGGGCTCGGCCGCGCGCTCGGCATGGGCCGGGATCTGTCGCTGCTCATCGGCTGCGGCTTCTCGATCTGCGGTGCCGCTGCGATCGCCGGTGTCGAATCGACCGTGCGCGCCCGCAAGGAGGACGTCGCCGCCGCGATCGCCCTCGTCGTGCTCTTCGGCACCCTCATGATCGCAGCCGTCCCGCTCATCGCCGGGCTGCTGGGCCTGGGTGAGGAGACCGCCGGCATGTGGGCCGGTGCTTCGACCCATGAGGTCGCCCAAGTGGTGGCCATCGGCGGGATCATCGGTCCCGAGGCGCTCAAGGTCGCTGTCGTCGTCAAGCTCGCCCGCGTGCTCATGCTCGCTCCGATCGTGGCGATCCTTGCGCTCTCGGTGCGCCGCTCCTCAGCTTCGGCGCTGACCCCGGGACCGGACTCGGAGGTCAAGGCCTCCCGCCCGCCGCTCGTGCCGCTGTTCATCATCGGCTTCCTCGCCATGGCGATCATCCGCACGCTCGGCTGGCTGCCCGACTGGGCCGTCACCGCCGCCGGCATCGGGCAGACGATCGCGCTGACGGCGGCGATGTTCGCCCTCGGCTCCGGCGTGCACATCAAGTCGCTCATCAAGCTCGGGTTCATGCCGGTGCTGCTGGCCACCCTGTCGACGCTCATCGTCGCCGGTGTCGCAGGCCTCGGCATCTGGCTGGCCGCCTGAGACCGCTCACTGGGTGAGGCCCCGGGCACATGTCCGGGGCCTCACTGGCGGCTGGCGCGCCTGCGGCTCAGCGGCGGGTGCCAGCTGGCCGGCGCGGTCCGCGCACCGCGCGGGCGGCCCGGCGGGCGTACAGCGCTGCGCGCAGGCCGATGAGCACAGCGGCCAGCAGCACGAATGAGGCCGAGAGGTTGATCCACAGGAACCCGCCGAGGCCGAGCACCGTGCCGGCGGTGGCGGCCATGAGCGCGCCGCCGAGGTTCATCGCCGAATCCGAGGCGCCCTGCAGGGTCAGCTTCGCCCGCGCAGGCACGCTGGCGCTCAGCAGCGCCGAACCGCCGATGAGCGTCATCGACCACGACACCCCGAGCAGGAACAGCGCGGTCGTCAGCAGCGGCATCGAGGACACCTCGCGCAGCGCATCGAGGACACCGAGGATGATGGTGATGACGAAGCTGACGATGCCGGTGATGATGACGGTGAACGGGCCGTAGCGGTCGGCCATCCACCCGAACAGCGGAGACAGCCCGTACATGCCGGCGATGTGGATGCTGATGACGAGCCCGACCTCGCCTAAGTGGAAGCCGTGGTGGTCCATGTGCAGCGGCGTCATCACCATGACGTTGGTCATCATCATCTGCCCGGCGACGATCGTGATGATGGCGAACAGCGGGACCGGCCGGGCGGCGACGAACCGCAGTGCGTCGATGAGGCCCAGCCGCGACCCGACGGCCGGGTGCCGGTCGTCGGCGGTCTCACCCGCCTCGGGTGCGGCGGTCCCCGGGCCCGAGGCGGTGGTCGCCGTTGCCGGGTCAGGTGCCGTTCCGGCAGCGGCCGGGAGCTGGCTGGCCACGCGGCCGGGCAGCAGGGCCGTACACACGACGGCCAGGGCAAAGCAGACCATCGAGATGACATACGGCCCGGCCAGCGGGTTGAGGCCGAGCTGCTCGCCGAGCCGGGCGCCAGGGGCGGTGAAGTTGGGCCCGAGCACCGAGCCGACGGTCGTAGCCCACACGACCAGCGACATCGCCCGGGCCGCGCGGGCCGGATCGGCAAGATCGACGGCGGCATAGCGGGCCTGCAGACCGGCAGCAGTCGCTGAACCGCACATGAGCATGCCCGCCAGGAACAGCGGCAGCCAGGCGATGATGACGCCGGCGAGCACGACGATCGTGCCGGCAGCGCCGATGCCGAAGCCCAGTGAGAGCGCGAAGCGGCGCCCGCGCGCTCCGGCGAGGGTGGCCAGCGGGTAGGAGATGAGCCCGGCGCCGAGGATGACGGCCATCTGCGCGAACCCGGCCATCTCGGTGCGCCCGGTGATCTGCTCGGCCAGCAGCCCGCCGACGGCGTATCCGGAGGCGATGCCGGCGCCGGCGAAGAGCTGAGCGCCCATGAGCTTGAACTGGCTCATGAGCCTGGAGGAGACCGACATGGGCCCACGACCTTTCACACTTCACGCTGGCCTCACACGCGCGGCGACACCGGCGCGCGCTGTGAGACGCCCGAGACGATGAACCGCCAGGCTTGCACAACAGCGGGCGGACCTGACCGGCAGCTTCAGTCTGACATACGCCTGCTGACCCGGCGCGGTGGTCTCAGAGCGGTAACTCAGAGCGGCGGTTTCAGAGCGGGGCTTTGAGGACCTTCATGGTGATATGGGAGTTGACGCGCTCGACGCCGTCGATGCCGGTGAGCACCTGGGAGATGAACTGCTCGGCAGCCTCCAGGTCCTTGACCGCGATGCGCACGAGGTAGTCGGGATTGCCGAACATGCGCCGCAGCTCAATGACCTCGTCGCAGTCGATGAGCTCACCTTCGAAGGCCTCGGCGATCTGCTTGGTCTTCGTGCCCATGTCGACGTGGACGATGACCTCGCAGGCCCGGTCGATCGCCGCCGGGTCGATGCGGGCGTGATAGCCGGTGATGATGCCCTCGGATTCGAGACGGCGCACGCGGCGCAGGCAGGGCGAGGGAGTGAGCCCGATCTTATCGGCCAGTTCGGTATTGCTCAGCCGACCATCCAACGTCAAGAGGTCGATGATAGCGCGATCAGTGGAGTCCATGAGTGAATCATGCCAAAGAGCCCTTGCATCAGGCAACGGAGGCAATCGCGTGCCAGGCGATTTCTCCTACCATGAGCCTCATGGCCCACTCCCCTGCACAGCACACGCTCTCGCCCGCTTCCCGCCTGCCGCTCTCGCCCGCTTCCCGCCTGCCGGTCTCGCCTGCCGCGCCGGCCGGCGAGCGCACCGACTGGCGCGGCATCGCCTCGGTCGCCGCTGGTGCTGCCACCTGGGGAGTCGGCGCCGGTGTCGCCGGCTTCATCTTCGCGGTCTCGACGATGTCTGCTGCGACCGTGACGTTCTGGCGGTTCCTCGCCGCCGGCATCATCCTCGCCCTCGCCTATGAGGCCCGCCGCGCCTTCTCACCTGAGCGGCACGGCGGGGAGCCGAGCCTGCTGTCGATCATGCACCGGCACGGCTTCGCCCTCATCATCATCGGCTCGGCACTCGCCGCCGCCCAGTCGCTCATGTACGCCTCGGTCTCCTCGCTCGGCGCCGGCCTCGGCACGATCGTGCCGCTGGCTGTGAGCCCGGTGGCGATGGCGGTGCTGTCGATGCCGCTGCTGGGCACCCGCCTCAACCTCGCCGGCTGGCTCACGATGATCCCGCCGCTGGTCGCCATGGCCTGTGTCGTCGGGCTGACGAACGGGGCGACCGCCGCCGAGGTGTCGGTCATCGGCGTGTGCCTGGCGGTCACCGCCGCGGGTGCGCATGCGCTCATGACGATCTCCTCGAAGCGCCTGTCGACCGGCGGCACCTCGGTGTTCGGCACGACGACATTGACGTTCCTCATCGCCTCGGTCGCCCTCGCCCCGTTCGCAGCAGCCAACGGGTTCCTCGGCCACACGGACCGGCCGTGGGCGGTCATCGGCTGCCTGGCCGTGCTGGCCGTCTTCGCCTCGGTGGTCGCGTATCCGCTGTTCTTCACCGGAGTCAAGCGCATTGCCCCACCGGTGGCGGCGATCGTCATGCTCGTCCAGCTCATCGTCGCCACCCTCATGGGCACGATCGTGCTCGGCGAGCCGATGCCGGTTGCCGCATGGCTGGCCCTGGCCGCACTCATCGCCGGCATCATCCTCCACACGCTTGTGGCCCGCAGCCGGCCGATGGGCACCGGCCGCGAGCGCGTGGCACTCGGCTGAGGCTGCATCGACGACGGGCTGGCGGTAGACGCGGCAAGCAGTTCAGCACACCGGTAGCGGTCAAAGCCGGGAGGCAGATCGGAACCGTCAGCCGCTCGAATCAAGCGCCGCACGATCCGCTGGCCCACGCGTTGCATACGCTGTCATCCATCGCCATTCTCAGCCGAGTCCTTGCCCGTTCAGTCACTGGTCTTCTCCCCTGCGATGAGGCTCGACGAACTATTCAGCGCACCCTCAGCACTTGCCGACGTTGGTTCTTCCCAGGCTTGAGAAGAGAAGTTCCAATGCAATCGGTCTGCATTGCCTGCGAGGACCGGTTCGACGAAGTCCAGACATGTTGCGAGCAGGTCTGAGAATCTCTCTGGGGTCGACTGCTCGAGCCTCTGCTTCTTTCGCCAGACTTCCCACTTGCGCTGTGCGAATGCTGGCATCTGAGACAGCAACTGACCAAGCGGTTCCAGCTCAACCTGCCGGTAGCGGGCGACAACGCCGATTGCTTCCTGCAGGTCCGCACCTGAGACGACTCGGGAGCGGGCAATGGCGGCGATGTCCGTGAAGTCTCGCCAACGGGTGTTCTGCTCTCCTCTTTCGAGGGCGGTGACGATCTTCTCTGCCAGAACCATGTGGTCCGGGTATCCCAGGAGGCGCAGCGTGCCGCCTAATAGGAGCGGCAGGACCGCCTCTGCGGGTGCAGGCCAGATAGGGGTCCCCGAAGTTCACGTCGATATGCAGCGCAACCTGCGCGGTCGCCAACTGTGCGGTCACTCTGACTCGCACACCGTTGTAGTCGGCTTCATCACGGATCTGCTCTCCGCTGACGGAGTCGAGATCGAACTCGAGCCCGTCATCGCGGAGAACGGTAAGGATGCTGATGACGCGTCTTTCAACCTCGGGGATATCGTTGGTGAACCCTCGAGCCGCGAAGTCGATATCCCTGGTTGGTCGCCGATCAGCAAAGGCCGCCATGAGCACGCCACCTTTGAGAACGAAGTCTGTGGCAGATTCGGACGCGGCAAGTCGGGCTAAGAAGCCTTCCAACGCGTACAGGGTGATGTACTCCGCAGGGTCACGGTTCTGTCGCCTGGCGAGGTTGCGAAGGTCGTTGTACGCACGCCCCTCTGGGGTATCTCTGGAGGGCGTTGGCGGAGTCACAGGAGCACCTCCAAAGCGTGACGGATCCGAGGGAGCGCCTTCGGGAACGAGCCCGCAACCTTCAGCAGTCCTGCTGGCGTGTTGCCTCGCTGCCGCAGCCAACGTCGAAGCGACTCATACGCAACGTCGCTGCCTTCTTGGTGCATGAGCCGAAAAGCGTCAACGATTGTCCGCTCTGCGGAGTAGATCGCAACCCTGGCTCCCCCTCCCGCGTCGGCATATTCACGTCCGATCGCGAAAGTAGCCGGGTCGAAGCTATGCCAGCTCACGTTCGAGAGGCCGGCGGGCTGGTGAGTTCCGCGCGGCAGCGCTATGTCGGAACCGAACGGGATCGCGTCGCTGAGCTCGTGGTGCACAAGAGCGCTCGTCAGACATAGCGTCGCGTCGTGACGAAGCGCGGTTGCCGCAGCAAGCACGGTGAGCGCAGGCTCAAGGAGGTCGGGACGCACATAGACCCCGCGCCCCACCCGTTCGATCTCGTCGCGATCGAGCAAGGAGTACACCTGATCCTTGGTGAAACCGGCTCTTCGGACATCCGGTGGGGGTCATGGGGTGAGTCCGCCGGCGGCGAGGAGCATGCGGAGGCGGTAGTTGTGCTGGTTGCGGTAGCCGCGGGCGAGG
>NZ_JBHMAU010000125.1:0-25927 GCF_042429315.1 Brevibacterium otitidis
AGACCGGTGAGAGGCCGGGACACTACCTCCTGCCCACTCATCGCGTCCGCGCTCGAATCCGAGTGAACCCCCGGACATCAAGCAGATCGGTGGATCAAGGCTTAGGCAGAGCCGTTCTCGCCAGACGGATCGACGTCAACGAGCGGCGGCGGGGTTGACACAGCTTGGGGACGCTTTCGGAACACAAGTTCCTGAGTGCTGGTGACACGGAGTGGATCGACGTTATAGGTGCCGGCGATGACGGCGGAGAACATGTGCCTCCTGCTTCGCTTCATCATTCTTTTGAGCGTGCGATAGTCGCAGAGGTGTTCCGCCATCACGGCTGATCCTTCTGCGTGCACTCCGGCAAGAGAGAGGAACGTCTTTCGAGAGTGAGCGGCGACGTGTGCTCGGCTGAGCAATCCGATGTCTGACTGCTGGCCCTTGGTGTCAGAACGTGAGTAATACGTGGACTTGGTGGTGTGATCGAAGATCGTCCAGTGCTCACCCTGCTGCTGGAAAGAGAATGCGGAGTCATTGTTGAGCGCCTTGGCGACGACGTTCGAGGACTTTGGTCCGCAGATCACGACCAGCCCAGGAGCCTGCAGGTCGATAGTCCCGTCGGGCTCGACAAAAGAATAGTCGACTCGAATCTTGAACGATTGTAAGAACAGTTCCAGTGTCTTGGCGGCAACGAAGTCTGCTTCGACGATTGCTGACCTGTTCGAGAGCTCGCGTCGTGGAAGACAGATGGTGAGGGCGCGACTTCCGAAGAACTTTGCAATGACACGCTGTCGTCCACGGAACCTGATGAATCTCCAGATCACCGTCACGACGGTGACGACGGCGAGGGTGCGAGACACCCAGTCGAATGCTTCAGAAATAGCGTCCATGGGGGAGTTCTCGCCGAGCGTCAGGAGGCGTGAGCGTGAACGAGGGTCATATCGTCTGCCCGACCGTGTGCAGTCATCACGTCGCGGTGAACGTTCTGAAGAACGTGCTCGGGACCGGCGTGGAGAACATCATGAACCATTTGCTCAGCGTCATCCCACGTTCCGGCTACGAAGCCTGAAACGACACCGTCTGTCATGAGTACCAGGTCTTCGGCGCTTGTTGATCCGGTGACAGCGTGCATGACCGCATCGGGCCGATCGGCTGCGACCCAGAATCCTCCGCGTACATTCCTCGCAGCATCCTCGGCAGCCAAGAGAGCCGCTTTAGCGTCCTTGAGGTGTGCGTCATCAAGCTCATGGAGTTCGATCGCACGCTTCCGAGCGCGCTGTGCAACTCCGACGCATGCCAAACGAGTGTCCTGGATGAGGTGAGTTCCGTTCTCATCTGCGTACGCGACGGCCGAGTCACCAAGTACGAGCCAGTCCCAACCGCCATGCGGTCTCTGCCGCGCCATGGCTACGGTGGCTGAGACGTTGGTGCCCGAGTAGTCAGCTGCAATCTGTGCGATTGCCGAAGCGAGGAGCTCCGAGAGCGAAAGCGAGTCGTCTGCCGCGTGGGCTGTCAGAGCAGCGTCAAGAGAAGCAACGTAGTCCGAAATCGGGGCGGATGAGGTCCGAGTGGCACCGTCGATGACCCATGCAGTGCGGTTGACGGCACCCCAGCGGTCGTGATTCACGTGTTCGGTGCCCGGCGTAGATTTTCCCGAGAAGACCGGGACCGCGGCGATTGTCTGAACGCTCATGCTCCTCCTTCCGCCTGTTTTCAGTCTACGTCGCGGCACATCGCGTGTCAGGGTGTCCGCGTATCCCTGTGGATAACTCGAGAACGTCAGCGGCCGCACACCGGTGCAGGTGTGCGGCCGCCTCTGTGCCCCCTGATCAGTGAGACCGAGCGATCAGGACGTCCAGTGCGCTGCTGAGCGCTTGGCCATCATGCGGCGGTACTCGGCGGTGGTGTCCGGGAACAGTTCGCCGGTGCCCCAGTCGAGGATGACACCGTAGCGGCGCAGCACGTCGTGGACGTCGAGCTCGCCCTTCCGGTACTGTTCAGCCACCGCCTCGGGACCGGCTTCCAGCCAGCCGGCGCGCTGGGATCGGATCTCCGCACGCGCCTTCTCGGTCGCCTCGGCATCGATCTCGTACTCATCGAGCTCAGCATCGATGACCTTGATGACGACGCCGTAGTCGCGCTCGGCCCGGCGGACGGAGACGTACTCGTCGATGACGTCTTCGAGCACCGCCTCGGGCTCGCGCTCCAGCGGATCACCGAACCCGCCGCCGCCAGCCGATGGGCGGGTGAAGGCGTCACCGGATTCGATCGGCACATTCGAGAAGGTCGCTCCGAGGTACTTCTCGTCCTCGGTGCCCTTGTTCAGCCACACGCCGTGCGGGTAGGACGGCAGTCCGCCCTCGATGCCCCAGGTGACTGAGCGGCCGCGGTCGCAGCAGTAGCTCATGACGGTCTTGACGGCATCGGTGAGCACGCCGCCCTTCTCCACACCGCAGCCGCCGCGGAACCTGCCGGGCCCGCCGGAGTCGGTGTTGATGGCGTGGCTGGTCGTCAGGATCGGGTTGAGGCGCTCCTGGCCCTCGACCGGCTGCACCGCCAGGCCGGTGCCGAACACCGGCGAGGTCGCCGAGGAGCCGTCCTTCGTTGCCCGGCCGCCCCAGCCGCCAGCCATCCAGTCATACCACATGAAGTATTGCTGGTCGTCGGTGCGGCCGTCATGGCCTCCCACCAGCAGATACTCCAGGTTGAAGGCGCACGCCATCGCCCGTTCGGGCATGATCCGGCTCCACAGTTCGAAGATGCCGTTCATGACCTTCTCATACGGCCCGGAGCAGAATCCGGTCACCGCGTTCGGCCAGCCGGCGTTGACGACGGTGCCCTCCTCTCCGATATCGGCAGTCACCGCAGCGTAGAAGCCGGAGTTGAGCGGCACCTCGGGGAAGAACGTCTTCGTCCCGGCGTAGATCGCTGAATGCGTGGTGCCGTACCCGGAGTTGAGGAATGTTGAGACCGCCGGAGCTGAACCGGTCAGGTCGTAGTGGATGCCCTCGCCGTCGAGCCGCAGCTTGATACGGATCGGCACGAGTCCCTCGCCGTGGGCGGGGTCGGCGTCCAGGTAGTCGACGGTCTCCCATTCGCCGTGCGGCAGCCCGGCGAGGCTGCCGAGCACGGTGCGCTTGACGTAGTCCTGCGTCTCCTGCATCGCGGTGAGCACGGTGTCCTTGGAGTACTTGTCGACCAGTCGGAGGATCTCGCGTTCGCACACGGCGGTCGCCTCGGACTGGGCGTTGAGGTCGCCGAGCGCCTGGGCAGGTGCTCGTGTGTTGGAGACGAGCAGCTGGGCGACGTCGTGGAGGAACTCGCCGGCCCGCCACACGCGCACCGGGGTGATGCGCAGGCCCTCTGAGAAGTGCTCGCGGGCGTTGACGTCGAAGGAGCCGGGGACGTTGCCGCCGATGTCGGCCCAGTGGCCCTTGTTCTGTGCGAACCCGATGATCTCGTCCTCGACGAAGATCGGGCGGATGAACGAGACATCGTTCATGTGGGTGCCGCCGCGGTATGGGTCGTTGATGGCGAACACGTCACCGGGGTTGATGTCGTCGCCGAACTCCTCCAGCACGGCCTTGCACTGGAAGTGCAGGGTTCCGACGTGCACGGCGATGTCGCCGCTGCCCTGCATGACGGTGTTGCCGTACTTATCGCACAGGGCTGAGGAGAAGTCGCGGGAGTAGATGACGAACGAGTAGCAGGTCCGCAGGATCTGCTCGCTCATGAGGTCGACGCTGGTGGCGAAGGCGTTCTTGAGCACTTCGAACGTCACCGGGTGCAGGGTTGTCGCCGGTCCCGAGGCGGTGGTCAGGGTTTTCATTTCTCGTCTCCTTCGCTCGCGCTCAGGTGGATGCGGATGTTGAGCCATTCGTCGATGACCGCCGTCGTGTTCGGCGGTACGACGGTGGTCGAGTCGAGCTGGTTGATGATCGCCGGGCCCGCCAGCTCCATCTCCGGGCGCAGGGCGTCGCGGTCGTAGACGGGGGTGTCGTGCCACTGCCCGTCGAAGTACACCTCGCGGCGCTCGACCGGGTCAGGCAGGGCGGAGCCGTCGGCTTCGGCCGGGGTGAAGGCCGGCTTCGGGGTCTTGCCGAGGGCCTTGAGGTGGAGTTGATAGATCTCGACGGGGTTGTCGTCCTGCCGGAAGGCGAACTGGCGCTCGTGCTCCTCATGGAAGGTGCGCACTGCCTCGGTGAGCGCGTCCGGTCCGGTGCCCATCGGCACCTGGAGGGAGCGCCATTGGCCCTGGTAGCGCATCGAGATGCCGCGCTTGAGCTCGGTGTCGGCTTCGGCGACGCCCTCGTGGCGGAGGCGCTCGGCAGCGGTCGATTCGAGTGCGGCGAACTGCTGTTCCAGGTCGTCGCTGTCGGCAGTCGAGGCGACGGCGGTGTACATCGTCGACAGGTCGTGCTGGATGTCGACGAGCAGGCAGCCGAGCGCTGAGGTCACCCCGGGGCTCGGGGGCACGACGACGGTCGGGATGCCGAGTTCGCGGGCGACCTCCGCGCCGTGCAGGGCTCCGGCGCCGCCGAAGGCCAGGAGGGCGAAGTCGCGCGGATCGAGTCCGCGGCGGATCGAGACGAGCCGGACGGCATCGGCCATATTCGCATTCGCCACATCGATGATCGACTCGGCGGCCTCGGCTGGTTCAAGGCCGAGGGGTTCGGCGATCGTCTCCACCACCGCCTTCTCTGCGAGATCCCGGCGCAGGGTCATGGCGCCGCCGGCCAGGTCGGTGCCGAGCCGGCCGAGCAGCAGATTCGCATCGGTGTTCGTCGGCTCGGTCCCGCCTTGGTCGTAGCAGGCTGGGCCGGGGTCAGCGCCGGCGGACTGCGGCCCGTTGCGCAGGGAGCCGGCGATGTCGATGTGGGCCAGCGAGCCGCCGCCGGCACCGATGGTGAGGACCTCGATGCTGGGGAATACGATCGGGTGGCCGTATTCGACCTCCCATTCCTTCGTCACCCGCAGCTCGCCGTCGGCGATGAGGGAGATGTCGGTCGAGGTGCCGCCCATGTCGAGCCCGACGGCGTTGTCGTAGCCGCACTGCTCGGCGACGTGCTTGGCTGCGATCGCTCCGGCGGCGATGCCGGAGGCGGCGAGCCGGACGGGGAACCGCTTGACCATCGCCGGGGTCATCGAGCCGCCGCCGGAGTGCAGGAGCAGCAGGTCGCCGTCGTAGCCGTCGTCCTTGAGCTGGGTGTCGAGGCGCTCGACGTAGCCGGCCACCAGCGGGCCGAGCACTGCGTTCGAGACGGTCGTGTTGAAGCGGTCGTGCTCGAAGATCTCCGGCAGGATCTCGGCCGAGGTCGACACGGCGGCCTCGGGCATCTCCTCCTGCAGGATCTCGCGCATCCGGACTTCGTTCTCGGCGTTGGCGAAGGCGTTGATGAAGCACACGGCCACCGTCGTCGTGCCGCGCTTCTTCAGCAGCCGGGCGAGCTCACGGGCCTCGTCTTCGTTCAGCGCTTCGACGACGCGGCCGGAGTAGTCGACGCGTTCGGTGACCTCGAAGCGGTCGCGGCGGCGGATGTAGGGGCCGGACACATCCTTGTAGGCGTCCCACAGCTCGTCCTTCGTGCCGTCGCGGATCTCGATGACGTCGCGGAAGCCCTTCGTCGTCACGAGCGCGGCTTTGGGGAACCGGCGGGTGATGAGCGCATTCGTCGCCACGGTGGTGCCGTGGGAGAACAGGCTGACGCTGTTCAGGTCGATCTCACCGCGTTCGACACCGCCGATGACGGCGCGCATCGGATCGTCGGGAGTTGAGGGGACTTTCGTCACCCGCATGGTCTTGTCGGCATCGTCGAAGATGCACACATCGGTGAACGTGCCACCGACGTCGACGGCCACTCGAAGATCTGTCATTTCTCCTCCTTTGTGAATTGCACCACAGTCTTGCGAAGTGAACTCAGTGCGACAATGGAGAATCTGAGAACTTCAACAGGCACTATTGTGGAAAACACAAAGCTCCTGGTGCGCTCCCCGCGCACGGGCCCGGCACAGTGAGAAGGAGGGCGGATGTCGCTGACCGTTCCCGAGGCGGTCGACGCCTTCGGTGATGAAGGCGCGATCCTCGTGCAGTCCCGCATGCGCTCACCTGCTGCGATCACCCAGGTGCTGAGTGCGGGCGACCCGCTGCCGAAGGCGCGGGCATCCAGTGGGGACCCCGCGCCAGCCGGTTCCCGGATCCTGCTCACCGCTTCTGAGGCCGAGTTGGCCGCCGCAGTGGAATCCGCCGGCTCAGCCGAAGCGCTGCGCTCAGCCGGCATACGCGCTGTCGTCATCTGCGGATCTCTGCTGGCAGGTCCTGAGGCCGCTGCCGCTGAAGCGTCCGAAGAGACCGGGGCTTCGCTGTTCACTCAGCTGAGCCAGCGCGACATCAGCGTGCTGGTGTTCACCGGCGGCATCGATGCGGCAGCGGCTCGGCTGTATCGCGCGATCGCCGATGCAGCCGCCGTCGAGACCGAGCGGCTGGCGATCATGCGGCAGCTGCTGGCCGCCGCCGACGCCGACGATCCGCTCGCCTCCCTTGTGCGGGTGATGGCCAGGCTGTGCGACGGGTCGGCGATGGTCTTCGATGACAGTCACGCGCTGCTGCACGCCTCCGGCGCTGGGCCGGTCAAGCTCATCGCCGCACACCTGGCGGAATCTGCGCAGGCCGCCGACGGGCCGTTCGCCGTCGGCCGCTGGAGCGTCGCCGCCGACCGCATCCGCGTGCGCACTCACACCTACCATCTCGTCCTCGCCTCGCATGACAGTGCCCGCCTGGGCACCACCTCGGCGACGGTGTTCGAGACCCTGCGCTCGATCCTCGGATCCTTCGGGGCCGTCGAGGGGTTCGCCCGCACTCAGCAGGTCGTCAGCTCCGCGGCGCTGCTGCGCGAGCTCGAACTCGGCATTTCCGTGGGCGCCGAACAGCGCAGCTGGCAGCGCATGGCCGAACTCGGCTTCACGCCGTATTCCGAGCTGCACTTCATCATCTGCGTGAGCGCTTCGGGCGCTGTCTTCACCCGATCGGATCTTGACGCGATTCTCGCACCGGTCCGCACGCCCAGCAGCGCACGGGAGCCCGACTCTGGTATTGCGCTTGGGCTGCCGATGCTCGCGATCGAATCGGCGCGCATTGGTGACCGGGCCCCTGGTATGCGCTTGCTCGTTCAGGCAGGAGATGCGGCTGAGGCGCTCATCAGTGGGCTCCAGGAGGTTCCCGGTCGCCTCGTCACCGGAGTCTCCGAACCCTTCAGCCAGCTCTCGGCGCTGCCGGAGATCGCGCGCGCAACAGAGGCTGCCCTGCGCCTGGCTCGTCGGACCGCAGCAGTGGCGAACGGCAGCTGTATCGGTGGGCGTGCGGCGGGCGCGGTCTCAGGAGCGGTGGTCAGGGTCGATGAGCTGTCCCCTCTCGAATGGCTGCTTGCCGGAGCGACGAGTCTGCGTGACCGATCGGTTCTTGCCGGCTATGCAGGCCGGCTGCGCGCTCGGCCTGAGCTGCTTGAGACCCTGCTGAGCTATCTGGACGCGAACCTCACGGTCAACGTGGCTGCTGCCGGTCTAGCGATCCATCCGAATACTCTGCGCTACCGGCTCACCCGCATCGAAGAGCTGCTGGGCGGGGCGCTGTCAGACCCGCTCGTCATCGCCAATCTGTGCCTGGCATTCCACGGCGAGCTGCTTGAGTACGCTGCCGTCTCCAAACAGCGAGCCCGGCCTCCCGCACATGCTCAGAAGGGGTGTGCGCCCAAACCCCAGGCAGAGGCGTGACCCGGGTCGGGTGAGAGCACAGCGCACACCGCCCGATCGAAGTTCGTCTACCCGAACTCATAAGTTTGCAGCGGCGTAGACAGCGGGGGGCGTGGGTGGTATCACTGGAGGAGTGCCGGTTCTGGCACTTCTGGCCTCAAGCGAAAGGGATCTCACCGTGACTTACCGCATCTCCGTTCTCGTCGGCAGCCTGCGCCGGGGCTCCTACGCCCGGAAGATCGCACGCAATGCGCTTGACTACTTCCCGGAGGGATTCGATGCCTCGATCGTCGAGATCCGTGATCTGCCGCTGTATGACTGCGACTACGATGATCCCGATGTCACCGACAAGCCGGTGCCGCCGGAGTACACCGCGTTCCGCGAGACGATCAAGTCCTCATCCGGTGTGCTGTTCGTGACAGCTGAGAACAACCGCACGATTCCCGCCTGCCTGAAGAACGCCGTGGACATCGGCTCGAAGCCGAACTCCGATGTCGCGTGGAAGAACCTGCCCAATGGCATCATCAGCCACTCGGTCGGCCGGATGGGCGGTTACAGCTCGCAGAAGAACCTGCGCCTGGCGCTGTCGTACTTCGATATGCCCACACTCGGCCAGCCCGAGGTGTTCCTCGGCCGCTCCCCGAGCCTGATGGACGATGAGGGGAACATCACCGAGCCCTCAACGGTGGAGTTCCTCAAGGACTACATCAACCGGTTCTGCGAGCTGGTCAAGAAGCACGCAGGCGATTCCTGAAAAGCCGCGCAGGCGACTCCTGCACGGCCGCTTCCTGCGGATCCACAGGCCGTTGACGCCGTCCGGGCCAGGCCCGGGCTCGCTGCGGCCTGCATATCGGAACCCGGCGCCCCGCCTCGCCATGAGGCAGGTGCGCCGGGTTCTGAGATGGTGTCACCGGGCCGCCGGTGACGGTGGTGGGTTTCAGTGCGGGTTGGCCACGCGGCCCCAGGTCGACTTGTTGCCCCAGACGTTCTGGCGCAGGCCCTCGAGCTGGAGGATCTGGGAGTGGTCGACGAAGAGATTGCACTCGTTGCCGTAGTTCTTCACGTACCACTCGAAGACGAGGCCATCGGCGGCTTCGAACATGACGTTCTCGAGCCCGAGGCCGTTGGTGATGGACGCAGCTGCACCGGTGTTCCACTCGTGGACATTCTCGGTGATGCCCTCGGACTCGATCATGATGATGGCGGCACCGGCGTCAAGGGCCCGCTTGCCGCGGTCGACGAGGTCGCCGATGTCCTTCATGCTCTCCGCAGCGAGCTCCTCCTCGGTGGAGTCACCGCCGGAGCCGATCTGGATGCCCAGTTCCGGCTTGGCCTTGAGGCCGGCCTTGACGACCTTCTCCACCAGGCGCTCGAGGCCGGAGGTCGGGAGCATGATGAAACCGGTGGAGATCTCGATCACGTCGAATCCGACGTTCTTGGCCTCCTTGAGGTACTGGTCCACAGCGTCATCGCCGTAGCGCAGCACGGTCTCGATCCACCCGCCGGAGGAGACATAGGCATCGTTCTCATGGGCGATGTCGCTGAACTTGCGCACCTGCTCTGTCGGCACAAGGGAGAAGGAGCCGCCGGCCCACTTGATCCCGTCCACCCACTGGCCTGCGACATCGAAGACATCCTGCAGGTGCCGGGTGCCGAAGGTGCTGTAGTAGGGCGCGCGGATCTCAGTCATGCCGTAGGTGCGCGGCTTGTTTGGCCGCTTTGCGCGGGGGACGAAGTTGAAGGAGACGTCGAAGTCGATCTCGTTGCTCATGGTGTTTGCCTTTCGGTGACTGTGTCGGATGCAGTGGTCGATCCCCCGTACCGGGGAATCCTGGGTGGCAGCTCTCAGCTCCGCTCGCGGCGGACCTTCGCCAGGGCAGCGACGAGGTCTGCGGTCTGGCGGTACTCCAGGTCATGGACGATCCCGTCGATCTCCTCGCGCAGCGCCTCGTCGGTGAACGGGGTGGTGAGGGCATCGAACTTCGCGCGGGCGGCAGCCCAGTCCAGCGGGTTGTCATGGAAGCCGTGGTAGGTGTCCTTCACCGCGCGCAGCTCGGTGCCGTCATCGAGCACGACCGTGAGGTCTGCGGGCATGTGGTCGGGGAACCGCTCCGAGAACTCCGTGGTCGGTGTGATTCGGATCTTCTTCATCAGCGACTGGACATCATCGGCGACAATGCGGGAGGGTTCGTACTGCTCGGGGTTGAGCACGCCGTCAAGCAGCACGACGGCCACCATCCACGGCAGGGAGTGGTCCGCCTCCTCCTTGGTGCGGATGCTCTGCTTGTCGCCCTCCTCGCCGCCGCCGATGATCGAGTAGGCCACATCGAAGGTGTCGAGGCGCACCTCGGCGATGCGGCTGGCGTCGAACCTCTCATCAGCGCGGATCTCCTGGGCCGCATCGAGCGCGGACTGGGAGTGGATCTCTGCGTTGTGCTTCTTGATGATGGTGCGGGTCACGCGCTCAAGGTCCTCAGCAGACCAATCAAGCTCGAAGTCACCGGCGATGGAGTCCTTGAAGCCCTTGTTGCCCTCGAAGACCTCCTCGGGGCCGGTGATGCCCCGGGAGGCGAGCAGTGCGGCGAAGGTGCCCTCCTTCGACACGTGCGGATAGGCCAGGCCCTTCCAATGGCTTAGGTTGCCGGTGCGGGTGACCCGCAGCGCCACATTGGCGGTCCCGGCGATCGCCATGGCATTGGCCGTCTGCTGCACATCGAGGCCGAGCGCCTTGGCCGCCGAGGCGGTAGCAGCGAAGGTGCCCTGCGTCGTGTGGTCGAATCCCTTGGCGCGCACCGGCGCCTCATCGGACAGCCGCGTGTGCACCTGGTAGGCCACGGCGAAGGCGGTGAGCAGGTCCCGGCCCGAGGCGTTGACGGACTCTGCAGCCGCGAGCACGGCGCCGAAGTTGTCTGAGGGGTGGTTCGTCTCGCCCTTGGCGAGGTAGGCGTCCATGAAATCCAGGTAGCGGCTTGCCGCGTTGTTGAAGAAGGCGGCCCTTTCCGGGGTGGTCTTGCCCCCGCCGATCATGGTGGACTGCTCGGTGCCGCCGAGGTCTTCGAGCAGGCCGCGGATGGCGACGATGGGCTCTGCATCGAGCGCACCGATGGCGACGCCGAGGGTGTCCAGGACGCGGATCTTCAGCTGTTCCAGCGCCTCCGGGCTCATGTCCTCCAGGCTCGCCCGCTCGACGAACTCTGCCAGTTTCTGAACTTCCGTCATCGGGGCATCATCCCTTCAGCTAATAAGTTTAGGCTAACCTAAGTAGAGATCCGGGATGCGTGGGCTGTCAAGGTGAGACATCTCATATACGGCTCGGACATCTCTCCTGCTATGCACCGCTGCTCCCATGCGCTCGCCCTGCGCGATGCCCTGGGGCGGTGCCTGCGGCAGGTGATGCCGGCCGGTGCGAGACACAGGGGTATCGGTGCAGGTGATGCGTAGGCAGGGGAGGGGACTAGAGACTGTGGGCCTGCGGCCTGGGCTGGATGCCAGCGCAGGTGAGCCGGGTGTGCACGGTGACCGCCCTGCAGGTCCGAAGAGCGGTTTCCCGGTCGGCGCAGCCGGCGGCAGGGACGATCCCATCGCCGGGGCGGACTGAGGAGGATCAGCGCTGCGAGCGCCACCACAGCAGTGCTATCAGCAGCGCGGCACGGGATTCGGCATCATCGAGTGAAACGCCAAGACGTCCCTCCAGGCGCTGCAGGCGTGCGTAGACGACTGGTCGGCTGATGCCCTGCCGGGCTGCCACCTCCGTCTTGTTCCCGCCTGCCCGCACATAGGCCTCGAGGAAGTCGAGTGCGGCACGGTCGGCACCCGATGATGCCGTGTCTCCGCCGCTGCCCAGGAGCGGCGCCAGCTCGCTTTCGGCGAAGACGCGCAGGCGCGCATCATCGGCCAGTCCGGCGATGAGGCCGTTGAGCCGCAGATCGGCGAACCTGTAGAAGGGCCGTTCGCGCACCGACATCCCTGCGGCGATCCTGGCGGTCTCCACCGCGGTCTCCAGATCCCTGCCGGCAGTGAGGACACTGTCGCGTGAGGGGCCCACTCCGATCGTGATCGACCGGTTCAGATTGACTGACAGGGTACGGCTGAGTTCGGTGAGGGGCGCATCCACTGCGTCGGTGGGGAAGCCCACCAGGGCGACGACGGTGCCGTAGCGCCATGTGCCGGTCAGGGCGGAGAGGCCCAGGCTTCGGCTGACGGCGATGAGCTCGCTGCGAACGCGTCGCTCTTCGAGTTGGTAGTCGGAGAGATCGACTCCAGCGGCATCAGAGACGTCGGCCGTGTGCAGTGCCACAGCGGTGTATGCCGCCGATCGGCTCATTCCGTATCGCTGCGATCGCAGCGCAGCGACCTGGTCTGTCATCTGCGTGTGCGTCGAAAGCTCGCCGAGGAAGCGGTCGGTGGCGTTGAGCAGCAGGTCCCGCTGATGTTGGGTCGCCATCCGCACGAGGGTGATGGCCTGACCGGCGCGCTCGAGCACCTCGGCGGCGTAGCGGTCGGTCGGGTCTGCGAAAGGGGCGGCGAGCCTGCCCCACCGGTTCTGCTTCATTCCGACGGGCACCGCCCTGCCGCTGTGCAGCGGCCAGTCATCAAAGAGCTCGTCCTCGGTCATGTCACACAGTTCGAAACTCAGGATGCGATGGGCGGCATCTTCGAGGACGACCGGGGTGTTGAGCAGGTCGCTGGTCGTCTCGACGACCTTCGCCTCGTCCGCCCCGCTGATGCTGAGCTCGGTGAACACCTCATGCACTTCCCGCGTGCGTTCGATCCACTCCAAGTGCTCGGCGATGAGCAGCCGGTGGGCAGCCTGGGTGATGCGGGCGAACCGGACCCGTTCTGTCAGCGCGATGACGGGGATCTCCAAACCGGCGCTCGCTGCGCTGAGCACCTCGAGAGACGAGGCGTCCGGTTCATCGTCCTCCGTGACGATCTCGACTGCGAACGCCGCGGCGCCGGCTTTCTCCAGACGCAGGAGGAAGGCGCGTGTGCGATCGACGTTGAGACGGAAGGCCGGCCCGCTCGAGAGCAGGAACTCCCCGCCCTCCAGCAGTGAGGCAACATCCTCGGTCTCGGCGATGTGGACCCACCGCACTGCCGCGTCAAGCCGGTTCTCACCGGAGAGGACGGTCAGCTGCGTCTGCTCAAGCTCGGGCACCGAGAGCACCGTGCGGACGGTGACGCCCTCCCGGCCCGTCCCGATCTGCGGGCTCACCTCAGGCTCTGCTGACAAGACGGGTGTGCGCGCATGCCCTCAGTTTACAGTCTGTCATGGTTCCGTGTGCGAGATTGACAGGCCGTCCAGTGTGCGCGGCGGCTGTGCGCGTGATACTGGCCTCGGGCATTGTGGGGTCGATCACGCCGGTGTCGTCGGTTCGCAGCACCCCGCATCTTCACATCAGGGAGAGGTTTCGATGGAGACTCTGGCACATTGGATCAACGGCAGCGCGGTGACCGAAGACGACGGTGCGCGCACCGCTGACATCGTCAACCCGGCAACGGGCGTCGTCTCAGGCCGCGTGCCCCTGGCCGACACCGAGCGGACGCAGCAGGCGATCGCCGCCGCCAGTGACGCGTTCCCTGCGTGGCGGGACACCTCGCTGTCGAAGCGAACCGCAGTGCTGTTCGCCTTCCGGGAGCTGCTCAACGCGCGCAAGGAGGAGCTCGCTGAGATCATCACCGCCGAACAGGGCAAGGTGCTCGCCGACGCGCTCGGTGAGATCAGCCGGGGCCAGGAGGTCGTCGAGTTCGCCTGCGGCATGCCGCACCTGCTCAAAGGCGGCCACACGGAGAACGCCTCGGCTGCCGTCGATGTGCACTCGGTGCGCCAGCCGGTCGGAGTGTCGGCGATCATCTCGCCGTTCAACTTCCCCGCCATGGTGCCGATGTGGTTCTTCCCCGTGGCCATCGCCGCCGGCAACACCGTCGTCCTCAAGCCCTCGGAGAAGGATCCCTCGGCTGCGAACTGGATGGCCGAACTGTGGAAGGAAGCAGGACTGCCCGACGGCGTCTTCAACGTCGTGCACGGCGGCAAGGAATCCGTCGACACGCTCCTCAGCGACGAGCGCGTCGCCTCCGTCTCCTTCGTTGGCTCGACCCCAATCGCCAAGTACGTCTACGAAACGGCGACCTCCCACGGCAAGCGTGTCCAGGCCCTCGGCGGTGCGAAGAACCACATGCTCGTGCTGCCCGATGCCGACCTTGACATCACCGCCGATGCCGCAGTCAACGCCGGCTTCGGCGCCGCGGGCGAACGCTGTATGGCGATCTCGGTGGTGGTGGCGGTCGAGGACATCGCCGATGAGCTCGTCTCCAAGATCGCAGAGCGCACCCGTTCCCTGAAGGTCGGCGACGGCACCCGAGGCACCGATATGGGCCCGCTTGTCACCGTCGCCCACCGTGACAAGGTCGCCGGATACATCGACGCCGGTGTGAAGGCCGGGGCCACGCTCGTCGTCGACGGGAGGGAAGGAGACGTCGACGCCGATTGTGCCGATGCCTTCCTCAGCCCGACTCTGTTCGACCACGTCTCACCGGACATGTCGATCTACCAGGACGAGATCTTCGGACCCGTGCTCTGCGTGGTGCGGGTGGGCTCCTATGACGAGGGTCTGGCACTCATCAACGGGAATCCCTATGGAAATGGCACAGCCATCTTCACCCATAACGGCGGGGCGGCCCGCCGGTTCGAAAACGAGGTCCAGGTCGGGATGGTCGGTGTGAATGTGCCGATCCCCGTGCCGATGGCCTACTTCAGCTTCGGCGGGTGGAAGGACTCCCTGTTCGGCGACACCCATGCGCATGGCGTTGAGGGTGTGCACTTCTTCACCCGCGGTAAGGTCATCACCAAGCGCTGGCAGGATCCCAGCCAGCTCGGCATCAACCTGGGATTCCCGACCAACGGCTGAGTGCCGCACCGGACACCCCAGCCATCAGCTTCGAAGGAGAAGGAACCATGACAGATCAGCACGTGGCCGCCGGGGACCACACGGCAGCCGGCGCAGGCCTCCCATACACCCACGAAGACCTCGAGCGCGGCCGGCGCGGAAAGGACCTCGACCGCAAGCACGTCTTCCATTCCTGGTCAGCCCAGGACAGGATCGACCCGATGGCGATCGTCGCCGCCCAGGGATCACGGCTGTGGGATGCCGATGGAAACGAGTACATCGACTTCTCCTCGCAGCTGGTCAACACCAACATCGGACACCAGCACCCGGCGGTGGTGAAGGCGATCCAGGAGCAGGCCGCCCGGCTGTGCACCATCGCTCCCCCGCATGCGAACGATGCCCGTTCCGAGGCCGCCCGGCTCATCACCGAGCTGGCACCTGAGGGCCTCAACAGCGTGTTCTTCACCAACGGCGGCGCTGATGCGAACGAGCACGCGGTGCGCATGGCCCGCCTGCACACCGGCCGGCAGAAGGTGCTCACGGCCTACCGCAGCTTCCACGGCGGCACCACCCTGGCGGTCAACCTCACCGGCGACCCGCGCCGCTTCGCCAACGACACTCCGGGAGCAGGTGTCGTGCACTTCATGCCGGCCTACACATACCGTTCGTACTTCGGCTCAGCCGATGAGACCGAAGAGGCTGAGCGCGCCCTGCGCCACCTCGAGGACATGATCGTGCTCGAAGGACCGCAGAACATCGCAGCTGTCATGCTCGAGTCGATCCCCGGCACCGCCGGCATCTACACCCCGCCGCCGGGATATCTCACAGGCGTCCGGGAGCTCACCCGCAAGTACGGGATCATGTACATCGCCGATGAGGTGATGGCCGGCTTCGGCCGCTCTGGCGAGTGGTTCGCCATCGACCACTGGGGCGTGCAACCGGATCTCATCACCTTCGCCAAGGGAGTGAACTCAGGCTACGTACCCCTCGGCGGGGTCATCATCTCCGATGAGATCCGCCAGACATTCGCCGAGCGCGCGTACCCCGGCGGTCTCACGTACTCCGGTCACCCGCTTGCAACAGCGGCCGCGGTGGCCACCATCAACGCCATGCGCGAGGAAGCGATGGTGGAGAACGCCAAGCGGCTCGGAGCAGAGGTCATCGGGCCGCACCTGGAGAAGATCGAGGCCAACCACCCGTCTGTCGGTGAGGTGCGCGGCATGGGCTGCTTCTGGGCTGTTGAGCTGGTGACCGATCCCGAGACCCGCGAACCGCTGGCCCCCTATGGCGGCTCGTCAGAGGCGATGGATCGCCTGACCGCGGAGATCAAGGGCAACGGGGTGCTGCCGTTCATCAACTTCAACCGCATCCATGTCGTCCCACCGCTCAACACCCCTGATGACGAGGTGGTCGAGGGCCTGCAGGTCATCGACCGTGCACTCGACATCGCAGACGAATACGTCGAGCGGGTTCATTGAGATCCCGCGGCAGTCTGTGCGTGACTGGGATATGAGCGATAGACATGAGTCGATGGCCGCAGTCTCAAGCCGCTGGCCGGTGAGGGTGCACGGGTGCGTGAGAGCGCTCGACTGACTCAGCCCTCAGGACGGAAGGAACCCAATGTTCGGTTTGCCAATGGCGACAATCCTCATCATTGTCGGCATCCCACTGCTGTGGATCGCCTACACGCTCATCTTCTTCTTCAGCACCCGCGGCTGGAGCCGAGAGGATGTCGAGCTGCCCGATGACCTCGGCGACGCCTCACCCGGCGCTCACCCGGCAGCGGGAGGTGCGTCATGAGCATCGAAGTCGTCTTCCTCATCGTCTACTTCGTCGCGATGGCCGGGATCGGTCTGTGGTCGGTGCGCGCCGGCTCGAAGGACGAAGAGGGCTTCCTGCTCGGCGGGCGCAGCCTCGGCCCGGCAGTCACCGCCCTGCGCCTGCAGTCATCGTCGATGTCGGGCTACATGTTCCAGGGCGCCGGCTCGCTCGGCTACACCAACGGCTACTTCGCCCTCTGGTACGCCATGGGCGACATCGGCGGCGGCGTGCTCAACCTATCCGTCCTCGGCCGTCGGATGCGCAAACTCTCGCAGATGCTCGGCTCTCTCACCTCGATCGAATACCTCGAACACCGCTACCCGTCGACCTGGACGCGTGCGATCGCAGCGCCCATCGCCCTCGGCTGCATGTTCATGTACGTGCTCTCGCAGTTCATCGCCGGCGGCCAGGGCCTGGAGATGGTGACCGGCATCCCCTTCCAGTGGGCGATGCTCGTCGCGATCGGCGTCATCGTGCTCTACACGTTCCTCGGCGGCTACCTCGCTGTGGCCTACACCGACTTCGTGCAGGCCATCGTCATGGTCATCGGCATGCTGTGGATCCTCATCGGCACGCTCATCGCCGTCGGCGGTCTGACTGCCGGAAACAACGCAGTCGCTGAGATCAACCCGAATCTCCTGACGATGTGGGGCCCCGAAGGCTTCGAATCGGTCAAATGGGGACTCGTCATCGGCGCGCTGCTGATCTTCTCGATCGGCTACATGGGCTACCCGCACGTCAACGTCAGCCACATGGCGATGAAGAAGCCCTCGGTCGCCCGCACCGCAGCGCTGTACTCGACCGGATTCAACCTGCTCTTCGTTCCGGCGCCCTACCTCGTCGGTGTCATGGCGCTGGTGCTGCTGCCGAACCTGGCGAACCCGGAGATGGCGGTCTTCGGTGTGGCAGAGCTCGTCCTGCCGAACTTCGCCGTGGGCATCGTGATGGCTGCCATCATGGCCGCGATCATGTCGACCGCCGACGCGCTGCTGCTGCAGACGGGCACGATCGCCTCGCATGATCTCTTCAAGCGCTTCGTCAACCCGTCCATGACGGAGAAGCAGTCGGTGTGGGTCTCGCGGATCACCGTGCTGGCGTTCGCGACCTTGGGCTACGTCATCGCCACACCCCGGGCACCGGGAATCGCCGACGTCGTGCTGTTCGCCACCACCATCCTCGGCACCGCATTCGTGCCCGCCTACGTTGCGGCTGTCTGGTGGAAGAAGGCGAACACCGCCGGTGCGATCGCCTCGATGATCGTCGGCACGATCGTGCCGATCGTCTGGGAGCTCGGCGGTCTGACGGACCTGACTGCGGTCGACCCGATGGCCAGTGTCGTCATCTCGGCCCTCACCCTCGTCGTCGTGTCACTGGCGACGCAGAAGACGAATCCGGTGCCAGCACACATCCGCGAGGTGCTCGTCGAGACAGCGAAGGTCGGGCCGATTCCGGCCCGGCTGGCGATGGGTCAGAACAACGTCCTCGCAGCTCAGCTGCCGGTCGCCGACGAACAGCTCAGCGCTCCGGCCACCGGCAGTGTTGCCTCGGAGAGCACTGCAGCAGACAGCCCACGTGGACGGAAGTCTCATGAGTAGTCTGACGTCTTCACGCCGGCACGCGGGCAAGGGTGCCTCGGCCTCGGGAGCACCCCGTGCCGAGGCGCCGGACCGGCAGAGTGCCGCATGTACGGCCCTTCGGCTCAGCCCGACGATCACGCAATTCGAGGCCGAGGACATCGTGCGCCGGAAGATCGGCGGGGGCGCAGCCGCGGCGACGCTGGTGCACCACCCATTCTGGTCAGTCGACGTCAGAGCTCGGCGCACACGAGGACCTCGCTTCCGGATCTCCGAGCTGTGGCGCGAGAAGTCCACACCACAGCACGAGGCGGAATCCGACGGTTCGACTGTGTCGGTCATGGTGGATGCGAAGAGCGGAACCAGTCTCATCTCCAGCATCCCTATCAACGGCGTCGATGTGCCCTCACCGTGCCAGGCCCATATGTCAGGGCCGGGGACCAATACAGCGGACAAGGCGCGTCAGCTGGTCGCCACCGCCCTGCGCAAACGCTTTCGTCTGGGGATGAACTTCGACCTCTTCCCGGCAGAGCCGCGGGCGGTGTTGAAGCCGAACTGGGTCGTCGAAGCACGCCACGGCCGGCTGGCAGCGACGCTTCTTGTTGACGGTTTCGATGGTTCGTACTGGGTGATGAATGCTGAGAAGCTCTAGTTCGACATCCGACGCAACCGAAACTGCAGCCTCACACCGCAGTGGGCGCCGCAACCCGCTGTGCCACGCCACCCACACACCGGAAGCATCACGATTCACCCGCAGCGAGAGACTTCCGCCGGCCCTGGACGTATCCTGAAACCACCTGCCGCCTCGGCAGCCGGGAGCATCGCGGGAAAGGCCCCATCATGAATCCTCCGTCTCTGACCTCAAGGCTCGTCGCGGAGTTCCGCGAGATCCTCGCAGAGCGCTTCTCCCGGCTCGACAACGTCACACGGGAGAACCTCTGAACCCGCCACCCGCACCGCCACCAGGTCCACCACCCGGTCCGCCATCATCCGCCCCAGCAGGCCGACACACACTGGCCGCCCCAGTGGGACTCGCCATCCCCACACCCCCGCCGCAGCCGAGGATGACGCCGTGGTTCCCGGTCGGCATCGTGGTGCTCGCCTGGTCGCTCCTGGCGCTCGCCGGCGGCCTGGCGACTGTCGGCTACCTCGTCCTCGGGGTCACGATGACCGATACGCTCGAGGGCGTCTTCGGACCTGAACCGGAATACCTGTTCAACTGGATCATCCTGTGGACGGTGCTCATCGGCCAGCTGCTCGGGCTTGTGATCGCGCTCGCCGTGGCACTGCTCGGACTGCGGCAGCGCCGCCGGGGCCGTCGGTTCGCCACCGCTGCGATGGTGCTCGGCTTCGTCGCCGCGGGGATCTTCCTGCTCATCGGTGCGCTCCAACTGCCGCTGTACCCGATCCTGTTCGACGCCCTTGCCTTGTGAGAACCGTGCCCGAGGTGCGCCGGAGTCCCGGCCTCCGGGAACCTGCGCACCGCGCCCGAGGCGTGCCCGGCTTCCAGCATCCCGGCACCTGAGCCGCGCCGCGCCGGTGGTGGCGGGTTGCACTACGATGCACGGCGAACCCGGCATGGCGCTCAGCTGCGCAGCGCCGGCGACCGAGAGGATCCCGCCATGTCTGAGACGACGCCACCGCAGACAGCCCCGACCGGTTTCCTGCAGCCATGAGCAGACGGCAGGCCGTGCCGGCAGCAGCACCGTCGACGGTGCCGCCGTGGACGATGGCAGTCGCGGCGATGCTCGCCGTGCAGATCTCCAATGCACTGTCCGTACCGGTCATCGCCCAGGTGGGCCCGGCCGGCACGGCGTGGCTGCGGATGAGCTTCGGCATCGTGTTCCTGTGGCTCATCGCCCGCCCTGCACTGCGCAGCCTGCGGCTGCGCCACCTGCCGGCCCTGCTCGTCCTCGGCATCGTCACCGGCTTCATGACGACGTTCTTCCTCGCCGCTGTGGCACGCATCCCGCTCGGCACCGCGGTGGCGATCGAGTTCCTCGGCCCGCTCACGGTCGCCGGGCTCATGAGCCCGCGCCGCCGCGCCCTCATCTGGCCGGGTCTCGCACTGCTGGGAGTGGTGCTGCTGACCGAGCCGTGGCAGGGGACGATCGACCTCTCCGGCGTCGGCTTCGCACTGGCCGCCGGAACCTGCTGGGGGCTGTACAACGTGTTCACCCAGTACATCGGCGACCGGTTCGCCGGCATCAGCGGCCTGTCGCTCACCATCCCGATCGCCGCCCTGGCGACCCTGCCGGTCGGCCTGCCGCAGGTCATCGGCGGTGAGCTCACCCGGTGGGTGCTGCCGGCCGCCGCCGGAATCGCGCTCATCACCCCGGTCATCGCCTTCGGGCTTGAAGTCCTCGCCCTGCGGCGGATGACCCACACCGCCTTCGGCACCCTGCTCTCGATCGAACCGGCCTTCGGCGTGCTCATGGGCCTGCTCATCCTCGCCCAGCGGCCCACCGTCATGCAGCTGGTCGGCATTGGCCTGGTCATCATCGCCGGGGTGGCCGCCCAGCGCGGCGGCAGACGCGTCAGCGATGCCCCCGCCCTGACCGACCGGCCCCCGTCGCCACCGCGCGAGGTGCTCTGAACCGGCACCCGGCGACCGCCTGCCGGGCACACCGGCACCACTGCCTCGGGCGTGGCTAAGCTGACGGGAGTATCCCCCTGAACAGAGGAGCTGCCGATGACCGCCCGCCGCCTGGTGACGAACCCCTTCGCCGCGCCCGAGGCGGTGGTCGCCTCCGCTGATGCCGGCGCGGTGGTGCCGCGCACCTTCCATCAGAGCCTGCCCGGCTACGCGCCGACGCCGCTGCGCGCACTCCCAGCCGCAGCCGAGGCCCTCGGAGTCGCTGCCGTCTACCTCAAGGACGAATCGGAGCGCATCGGCACCCCCTCGTTCAAGATCCTCGGCGCCTCTTGGGCCACCTGCCGGGTGCTCACCGAATGGCTCGGCGTCGATGTCGCCGAGGTGGCGGAGTTCGAACAGCTGCGCGCTCGCCTCAGTGCTGCGCTCGAGGAGTCGGGCCAGACGCTGACCTTGGCTGCAGCCACCGACGGCAACCACGGCCGGGCGGTGGCGATCATGGCCCGGCTGCTGGGTCTGAGCTCCCGGATCTTCGTGCCGGCGGACATGGTGCCCGCCCGGATCGCCGCCATCGAGTCCGAAGGCGCTGTCGTCGAGGTCGTCGACGGCGGTTATGACGATGCGATCCGCCGCAGCGCTGAGGCCGCCGGTGACGATGTGCTGGTGGTCTCGGACACCTCATGGGAGGGCTACACCGACCCGCCGGCCTGGGTGATCGACGGCTATTCGACGATGATGGCCGAGGTACACGAGGCGATCGCCGCCGGCGAAGCCAAGGCCCCGACAGTCGTGGCCGCGCAGATCGGCGTCGGTGCCTTCGCCGCCGCCGTGGTGCGCGGTTTCGCCCGCCCGCAGGGTCCGCGGCTCATCGGCGTCGAGCCGACCCTGGTCGACTGTGTGATCGTGAGCATCGAACGCGGTGAGATGACTGAGATCCCGGGCCCGCAGACCTCGATCATGGCAGGGCTGAACTGCGGTACACCCTCCCAGATCGCCTGGCCGGACATGCGCCACGGCTTCGATGCCTTCGCCACCGCCACCGACGACGACGCCCGTGAGGCGATGCGGCTGCTCGCCCGCGACGGGGTCGTCTCCGGTGAAAGCGGCGCGGCCGGGCTCGCCGGCCTGCTCGCCCACCGCGATGCGCTGGGGCTCACCGCCGCCGATGTGGTGCTCGTGTTCTCAACAGAGGGCGCCACCGATGAGGCTGCGTATCAGGAGATCGTCGGCAGCTGAGCTGTGGCAACACGGTCAGCACGAGACCGCAGCGACCAACGCGGGGCTGTCAGGAGTCACAGCGCCGTGAGCCGGCGCAGAACTGTCTGGGACAAGGCCGTGCTATAGAAAGTTCTGGAACACGAACTCATAAGTGAGAGGCCACGTAGACAGTGGGGCTCATCGGTGATATCTCTGGACGAGTGTCAGATTGGGCACCTGCGACCTCCAGTGAAAGGTATCTCCCTGACCCACCGTGTCTCCATGCTCGTCGGCAGCCTGCGCCGCGCCTCCTATGCCCGCAAGATCGCGCGATATGCCGTCGGTTGCTTCCCAGAGGGATACGACGCATCCATCGTTGAGATCCGTGATCTGCCGCTCTACGACTTCGACTACGACGACCCTGAGGTCGCCGACAAGCCGGTGCCGCCTGAGTACACGGCGTTCCGCGAGACGATCAAAGCCTCCGACGGTGTGCTGTTCGTGACACCCGAGAACAACCGGGCCATCCCCGCCTGCCTGAAGAATGCGATCGACGTCGGCTCGAAACCGAACTCCGACGTTGCGTGGAAGCACCTCCCGGCCGGCATCATCAGCCATTCCGTCGGGCGGATGGGCGGCTACAGCTCGCAGAAGAATCTGCGTCTGGCACTGTCGTACTTCGATATGCCGACACCTGGGCAGCCGGAGGTGTTCCTCGGGCAGTCTCCGACGCTCATCTCTGACGACGGGATCATCGCTGAAGAGTCGACGGCGCGGTTCCTGCGGGACTACATCAGCAGATTCGCCGAGCTGGTCGAAAAGCAGACATCGGAGCCACAGACTCAGCGTTCGGCGACTGGCCTCTGACACGCGGTCGATGTTCCTTGAAGGGCTTCCGCGATCCAATGCCTTGCGGCCACGTCTCCCGGACGTCGCCGGGCCGTCCGGCACATCAGCAGCGCGCGGTGCTCCTTGTTCGGCGTGCCGGTGGCGACGTCGTAGGGATCCTCGTCCGATAGACCACACGCCGTGAAGCACCTCGTGGCGGTCGCATGGCTCGGGCCCGCACCGCCGAAGAAAAACTTACCCAGCGAGGCGGCGACCTCGTCCGAGAGCAGCTGACCTATCACGGAACTTCCCCTCGTCTGGCGCCATGCGACGGCGCGATCCCGAGCAGTGTCTCAGGACGACGAGTTCGGTTCCCGCAGGCAGAGTGCCTCACCAGCGGTACGTCGAATTCGGTTCATACCGGCCGTGCCGTGCTCGCTCCTCGTGCATCCAGGTAGGCACGTCGCCCGACGGCAGCGCTCGGCGCGGGTCGACCGCATCCAAGTGCCCGCGGGCCCACTCGACGAACGGGTGCCCCTCCTCGCCGATGTCGCGCTCCACCTCGTCGACGAACGCACTCATCTTTTGGTACCTGGCCCACGCGTCGGTACCTGCGTGGAGCGCCTGCTCCCAAACCTCGTAGCCGCGGCGCAGCTGATCGACCCGGTGTGCTTCCTCGCGGCGAAGCCTCTCCTCTTCTTCGCGGCGGCGCTCCTGTTCCATCCGCACGGCGCGCTCGCTGGCGGCCTCGACAGCGGCGATCACGTCAGGCAGCCGCTCCTCGACCTTCACGCGAGCGCCGTCGGTCCACGAGGCCCCTGTCTTCCGCCCGTCACGGTCCGTCAGGTGCATACGCAGCCTCCCGTCCCCGACGTAGTCATACCTCGGCGCCCAGACATACTTCCCCTTCGCCCGGCGCGCCGCCTCCTCCTTCGTGTCCTCGTGCGGACGCCGCTTCGTCACCTCACTGAACGCGATCCCCACCGTCGCATGCCCGGCATCAAGCAGGAGCAACGCTTGGCTCGCATAGCGCAGGTAGGTGCCGCGGTAACCATCGAGCTCCCGGCGCGCCTCCACGGGCGTGACCGTCCAGCCGCGAGCCAGCGCCTCGGTGACTAGAGAGTGGGCCACCAGGACGCAGCGCCTGCGCAGGGGCATCGGAAGCCGGCCCGGCCGATCCCTGAGCTCCTTGACGGCCGGGTGGGGACGCCGGACGACCTGGCGCAGCGGAACCTGCTCCTGGGGCTCCTGCAGCACTACTACAGGCTCTCACGTCTCGGCCGGTGCCGGGGAAGGCTCCGGAGTCCCTGGTCTTGCAGGACTCCCTGCACGGCGTGGTCGTAGAGCCGGTGGCCTCTCGGCCTTCTCGGCCTCACCCGGGTACCTGCCGTGCTCGACGTAGTACCTGCCCGTCTCCGTGAGCTCGGCCGTCCACTTCCCGCCCGGGCGGCGGACCTTGACGAGGCCGCGCGCCGCCAGCGCGGCGGCGCTCAGCTTCATCTCCGTCCGCGGCGGGTCCTGGGAGCCTCCGGCGGCGAGCCAGTCGAGCACCTCACGCTGGGCGTCGTTGACGGGTCGGGGTGGCATGGTGGACTACCTGCGTTGATCGTTCGAGTGTGCTCTCACCCGGATCGTCGATCCGTCGGTGGCCAAGAAGCAGCTCACTGGGAAGCGCCGCGCGGTTCGGGCGAACCGGAAGTCGATTCGAGAGTCGAGCTCTGTCACGCCCTCGAACCGGTCCAGCTACAACTCGTCGAGATCCAGTGGCTCGTCATGCAGGAGCTTGTCCACTGGCGCATGTAGACCCGCAAGAAACAAGGTGTCGATATTGAAGGGCCACTGGCCTAGGACCACCTCGATCTGGGAGGAGCCGAAAGTCGACAAGTCCGCGGCGGAGATGGACTCGGTCGCAGCTTCTGTACCTGCGACGAAGTCCTGCGCACACTGACATAGATAGCGGTTCAGGTCGACCGAAGACCCGGCCGACCGGGCGTGCACTAGGGGCACCTGCCACGTCCCGTCGACAGATCGGGTCGCTAGGACACGCTCTGTCACAGGCATCAACTCCAGGATGTGGCGACGACCCACCGGCAGCATGAAGCCCACGCGCTCCGGCTCCTCGTCAGGATCGGAGAGCAAGTCGAAGCCAAACCCGAGATCCGGGATGACAATATCCCCATCCAGTTCGAAGACGTACCATTCGCAGACAATCGCTCGTGCAGCGAACCTGTTCATCTCGACCAGGCGATTCAAACTCAAGTTCGTCTTGTCAAACAAATCGGGAGCTTCAGTCTGCGGGTCCTCTACGCCCTCCTCCTTCAGACGCGCGACAATTCTCGCCTCGTATGAGCGATCCCGAGCGAAGGTTGCGGCAACGAAGGGCACAAGGATTCGGATCCAGTCCGAGGCGCTGAGGGTTCCGGCGATGAGATCGTCCAGAACCCTGGGCAACTGCGGCTCGTACGCGTCCCACAACTTGTCGATGGCGCGCCCCTGCGAGGTCTGGAAGAGGTCCTCGTCGACGCCGTACAGACGCTTCTTGTACCCGATGGAAGCCGCCGTCGTAACCCGGCCGGCGGTATGGCGACTCACGACGAGAAGCCTGCGCCGACGAAGCGGTCCACTCTCGTCTTCGGAACAACGCCCGAGCAGGGCCGCCGGGATGAAGTGATCCTTAGCTATGCAGTGCCTCCTCGCAGACTTGGCCTGAACCCGGCAACGAGACTATCGGCGGACCATGCAGACGGCCCTGTCCAACCCGATGCATCTCGATGACGCCCTCACCTGGATTTAAAACAGCAACAAGGCCCGATCCGACCCATCGATGATGGCAAAGGTTCGAGCCTTGTGCGTGGGGTGGAGCTAAGAGTGTCCGGTCTCACGACATAGTTGACACTCCGCGGCCTGATTGAACGCGAGCGATAGTTGACACGTGTCTTGGGACATCGTTGACACTTCGCCGAGAGTGATAGTTGACAGATGTCTCGGGACATCGTTGACAGTTCCGAAAACCGTGGGCGGCTGATCAGCCAGTGTCGTAAGCGCTACCGCAACAAGCACTGAGCCACGGGCGTTGGAGAGCGTCGCTTGCCTCCTGCGCACCGCCGCCAGTCCGGTGCGCTGTGCCGTGTCGCACCGCCCCTCCAGGCAGTGGTTTGATGCGATCCCAAGTAGCTGCCGATGCGCATCGGCGTTTAGCCTTGATCCACCGATCTGCTTGATGTCCGGGGGTTCACTCGGATTCGAGCGCGGACGCGATGAGTGGGCAGGAGGTAGTGTCCCGGCCTCTCACCGGTCTC